>JAKMFM010000243.1 GCA_022425445.1 Planktomarina sp. | reverse complement strand
GACGCGTGAAGAGTTATTTTACGACAAATCCAAACTGCTAGAAAATGGCGACCGTTGGGAAGCTGAGATTGCCCGCAATCTCGAACTCGACGCGCCATATCGCTAAGCGGCCAAGGGAAGGAATTACAATGGGTATCGCGGAACTCGCGTTCTACGCATTCTCAATGTCCACTTTGATCGGGGGCATTTTAACAGTCGTGGCGCGCAACCCGGTTCATTCGGTTTTGTGGCTTATTTTGGCTTTTCTCTCGGCGGCGGGGCTCTTTGTCCTACTGGGAGCGGAGTTTGTGGCGATGCTGCTGATCATCGTCTACGTCGGGGCCGTTGCGGTATTGTTCCTGTTTGTGGTGATGATGCTTGATGTGGACTTTGCTGAATTGAAAGCCGAGATGGCAAGATATCTGCCGCTCGGGTTGGTGATTGGCGTGATTGTCCTAATCCAGTTGATGTTTGCGTTTGGCGTTTGGGACTACTCCACCGGATATGAGGGGCGCTTAGCCGCTGAATTTGGCGCTGGAACCAACACGGGCGAGCTGGGCGTCATCCTATATGATGACTATATTTTGATTTTCCAATTGGCCGGCTTGGTTCTATTGGTGGCGATGATTGGAGCGATTGTTCTGACACTGCGCCATCGGGTCGATGTTAAGCGCCAGGATGTGGTCGCTCAGATGATGCGTGATCCCGCCAAAGCTATGGAATTGAAAGACGTGAAACCGGGGCAGGGACTATGATCGGACTTGAACATTATTTGGCCGTTGCGGCGGCCCTGTTTGTGATTGGTATCTTTGGGCTGTTTCTAAATCGCAAAAATATCATCATCTTGCTGATGAGCATCGAATTGATGCTGCTGAGTGTGAATATCAATTTCGTTGCTTTTTCGGCCTTCCTTGGCGACTATGTTGGGCAAATTTTTACGCTGTTTGTATTGACTGTGGCAGCCGCCGAAGCGGCCATTGGTTTGGCGATTTTAGTATGTTTCTTCCGTAACAAAGGCTCGATTGACGTTGAAGACGTCAACGTAATGAAAGGGTAAGGCGTTATGGAAACTATACTCCTTTTCGCTCCATTGGTGGGGGCTTTGATTGCAGGCTTCGGTCACGGAGTTATCGGCGATAAAGCGTCGCAGGTTTTAACCACTGGTCTTTTGTTTCTGTCGACGATTTTGTCTTGGGTGGTGTTCCTCAGCTTTGACGGCCAGACTGAAAGCATTCATATTCTGCGCTGGATTGAGAGCGGAACTTTGTCGACCGATTGGGCCATTCGCATGGACCGTCTGACGGCGATTATGTTGATTGTGATCACCACCGTCTCGGCTTTGGTGCATCTCTATTCCATGGGCTATATGGCGCATGATGATCACTTCCGGGACGGCGAGAGCTATCGGCCAAGGTTCTTTGCCTATTTGTCGTTCTTCACATTTGCCATGTTGATGTTGGTGACCTCTGACAACCTATTGCAGCTGTTCTTTGGCTGGGAAGGTGTGGGCGTGGCCTCTTATTTGCTGATTGGGTTTTATATTCGCAAACAAAGCGCTGGCGCGGCTGCGATCAAAGCATTTGTCGTAAACCGTGTGGGCGATTTTGGATTTTTGCTTGGCATCTTTGGCCTTTATCTTGTGGCTGATAGTATCAAGTTTGAGGACATCTTCCTGATCGGTCCGCAGCTGGCCACGATGGAGCTGCAATTTTTGTGGCGCGATTGGAACGCGGCGAACCTGATTGCCTTTTTGCTGTTCGTCGGTGCGATGGGCAAATCTGCGCAGTTGATCTTGCACACCTGGTTGCCGGACGCGATGGAGGGTCCGACCCCTGTGTCTGCCTTGATCCATGCGGCGACGATGGTCACAGCGGGGGTCTTTTTGGTCTGCCGCATGTCTCCCATCATGGAGTTTGCACCCGATACGATGAGCTTTATTGTCTTTTTGGGGGCGTCCACGGCCTTCTTTGCGGCCACTGTCGGTCTCGTCCAAAATGACATCAAACGGGTGATCGCTTATTCAACCTGCTCGCAGCTGGGTTATATGTTTGTCGCCGCCGGGCTTGGGGTTTATTCCGTGGCTATGTTCCACCTTTTAACCCATGCCTTTTTCAAGGCGATGCTGTTTTTAGGTGCGGGTTCGGTTATTCACGGCATGCATCACGAGCAGGATATGCGCAATTATGGCGGTTTGCGTAAGAAACTGCCGTATACATTCTGGGCTATGATGATCGGCACGCTCGCGATCACCGGTGTGGGTATCCCCCTCACGCACTATGGTTTTGCCGGCTTCCTGTCGAAAGACGCGGTGATTGAGAGTGCCTATGCTGGAACAATGGGGGGCTATGCCTTCTGGATGTTGGTGATAGCTGCGATGTTCACCAGTTTTTACAGCTGGCGCTTAATGTTCTTGACCTTCTTTGGCGCGGAGCGTGGTGACAAACACACCCATGAGCACGCCCATGAAAGCCCAAAGGTCATGTTGGTGCCCCTTGCGGTACTGGCGGTTGGCGCGATTTTCTCTGGCATGGTGTTTTACAAGCCGTTTTTTGGCGACCATCACAAGGTGGAGGTGTTCTTTGGGATCACCCAGGAAGATGCAGATCACGCCGCGGGCTATGGGCTGGATGGGTTTAGCTTGATTGCGCCTGCACATGCGGCCACAAGCGCGGACAGCCGCTCTGACGCCGATGCGGTCGCGCATGACAGCGGTGAGGACAAACTGGGTCGCGGTGCCATCTATATGGCGCCAAGTAACACGGTGCTTGACGATGCCCATCACGTTCATTGGTTGGTCAAATTATCGCCATTTATCGCTATGGTCTTGGGGTTTGCGGGGGCTTGGGCGTTTTACATGACAAAACTGGACCTGCCACGCCGGGTGGCTGAGAGCAATCCTGTGCTCTACCGCTTCTTGCTCAACAAATGGTATTTTGATGAAATCTACGATGTGATCTTCTTGCGCCCTGCGCAATGGTTGGGGCGGAGCTTCTGGAAAATTGGAGATGGCCAAATCATTGATGGCGGCATCAACGGTTTGGCCATGGGGATTATCCCCTTCTTTACCAAATGGGCCGGGCGCATGCAGTCGGGTTATATTTTCACCTATGCTTTCGGCATGGTCATCGGTATTGCAGCCTTGGTCACTTGGATGACCATCGCGGGAGGTAAGTAATGAGCAACCTTCTTAGCCTAACTACATTCATTCCTCTGGTCGCGGCGATCATTTTGGCGCTTTTGGCCCGCGGGGATGGTGAGGCCTCTCAAAACAATGTGAAATATTTGGCGCTGGCAGCGACTGGGTTTACATTTCTGGCCTCCCTCATGCTGCTGTCGGGTTTTCAGCCAAATGATACGGGCTTTCAATTTGTCGAAGAGCGCAGCTGGCTGTTGGGCATGCAGTATAAGATGGGCGTCGATGGGATAAGCCTGTTGTTTGTTTTGTTGACCACCTTCACGATGCCCTTGGTTGTTGCAGCCTCTTGGAATGTCACGCATCGTTTAAAAGAATACATGATCGCCTTTTTGGTGCTTGAAAGCCTGATGATTGGCGTGTTCTGCGCTTTGGATCTAGTATTGTTTTACATGTTTTTCGAAGCGTGTTTGATCCCAATGTTCCTGATCATTGGCATTTGGGGCGGAAAAGAGCGGATTTATGCGTCGTTCAAGTTCTTTCTCTACACCTTCTTAGGCTCGGTTCTGATGCTGGTTGCCATGGTGGCCATGTTCGCTGATGCAGGTACGACGGATATGGTCGTGCTTTTGAGCCATTATTTTGGATCTGAAACTCTGAGTATTGCAGGATTTCATATTATTGGCGGGGCGCAAACACTCATGTGGCTGGCTTTCTTTGCCTCTTTTGCGGTGAAAATGCCGATGTGGCCAGTGCACACTTGGTTGCCGGACGCCCATGTACAAGCGCCGACGGCTGGCTCTGTGGTGCTTGCGGCTATTTTGCTGAAAATGGGTGGCTACGGGTTTTTGCGGTTCTCTTTGCCGATGTTCCCTGTCGCCTCCGATCTTCTAGCACCCTTGGTGTTTTGGATGTCGGCGATTGCGATCGTCTACACGTCACTGGTCGCCTTGGCGCAGCAAGATATGAAAAAGCTGATTGCCTATTCATCAGTAGCGCATATGGGTTATGTCACTATGGGAATATTTGCCGCCAATCAGCAAGGGATTGATGGCGCGATATTCCAGATGCTGAGTCATGGTTTTATCTCTGGCGCCTTGTTCTTATGTGTGGGGGTGATTTATGATCGGATGCACACCCGCGACATTGACGCCTATGGTGGCTTGGTCAATCGAATGCCCAGCTATGCATTGATCTTTATGTTCTTTACTATGGCCAATGTTGGCCTGCCCGGCACATCTGGCTTCGTGGGTGAATTCCTTACCCTGATGGGGATTTTTCAAGTGAACACCTGGGTGGCGCTCTTTGCGACCTCTGGGGTGATCTTATCGGCTGGATATGCTTTGTGGCTGTACCGCCGCGTGGTATTGGGCGATTTGATCAAAGAGAGCTTGAAATCTATTACCGATATGGCGCCGCGTGAGAAGATGATCTTTGCCCCTCTTGTGGCAATGACACTGATCTTGGGTGTTTATCCGGCGCTTATTCTTGACATAATTGGGCCGTCGGTTGCGGCTTTGGTTGAAACCTACCACAGCAATGTGGCCGCTCACGGTATTGTGAGTTCGGCCGCATCCACTGCGTCCCATTAAAGGGGAATTTTGAATCATGATCGCTTCTGATTTCACGACTGTTCTCCCTGAGGTTCTTCTGTCGCTCTATGCGATGCTGGCTTTGGTTGTTTTCGTTTACACCGGCAAGGATCGGCATGCGGTGCTGTCGATTTGGTTGACCAGCGGTGTATTTTTGCTTCTGGCGTTGGTCTTGGCGATGGGTACGCCAACTGGCACAGCCGCCTTTGACGGGATGTTCATGGATGACAGCTTCGCGCGCTTTTGCAAAATCGTGATCTTACTGTCAGCAGCTTTGATTTTGGTCATGGGCCAGAATTACGCGGCCAAACACGATATGCTGAAGTTCGAATACCCGCTTTTGGTGGCCCTGTCGGTTGTCGGTATGATGGTGATGGTCTCCGCTGGAAGCCTTTTGGCCCTCTATATGGGGTTAGAGCTGCAATCTTTGGCGCTTTATGTGATCGCAGCTTTCCGCCGCGACAGTGCCAGATCGACCGAAGCGGGATTGAAATATTTTGTGCTGGGAGCCTTGTCGTCTGGGCTCCTGCTGTATGGCACCTCTTTGGTCTATGGCTTTGCCGGCACGGTGGAATTTTCCGGTATTATGGCCGCAACCAGCGATGGGGATATATCCATCGGTTTGTTGTTGGGCTTGGTCTTCGTGATCGCTGGCATGGGCTTTAAGGTCTCTGCAGCACCGTTTCACATGTGGGCGCCAGATGTCTATGAAGGTGCGCCAACACCTGTCACCGCTTTTTTTGCTACGGCGCCAAAGATGGCGGCGATGGGTCTATTTGCGCGGGTTGTGCATGACGCATTCGGCGGTGTGACTGCCGACTGGCAGCAGATTGTAGCCGTTTTATCCGTCTTTTCAATGTTTCTTGGCGCAGTGGCGGCGATTGGACAAAAAGACATCAAGCGCCTGATGGCCTACTCCTCGATTGCCCATATGGGGTTTGCTTTGATGGGTCTGACCGCGGGCACCGTGTTCGGCGTCCAAGCCATGCTGATCTATATGGCAATTTATATCTCTATGAACATCGGCATGTTTGCCCTAATCCTCTCCATGGAGAAAGACGGCCGGCCCGTGAGCGACATTGCGTCCCTTAGCATGCTGTCAAAATATCAGCCCTTGCGCGCCCTTTGCGTGGTTTTCATTATGTTCTCTATGGCAGGTGTCCCGCCGATGGTTGGATTTTTCGGCAAATTCTACGTTCTGCGTGCTGCTTATGAGGCGGGTTTGACTTGGCTCGCGATAGCTGGGGTGGTGGCCTCCGTGATTGGGGCCTACTATTATATACGCATCGTTTACTTCATGTATTTCGGCGCGGACAGTGAGCCGCTCGATACGCAGACGCCGCGTCGGCTGACTTTGATTTTGGTGGTATCTACCGCTCTAATCACCGTGGGTGCAGCCTTTAGCCTATTTGGCATTGAGCCTTTGGCGCAATTGGCGGCGGAGTCTATTGCAAATTAACTTGCCATTTGGCGTCAGCGCCAGTTTTCATGCGCGGGCGGGATCTACAATGGATTTGGCGCGCAGTTATGACGGGGCTCAGGGATTTCCGCATTGGATCTTGGCCGGCACGCAAACTCATGCCCGCGGACGGCAGGGGCGCAGTTGGCTGAGCCCAGCCGGCGCCTTTTCTGCCAGTTTGGTTATGCAGCCCCGCTGCTCCCCTTCTCAGGCCGCGCAGCGGTCATTCGTTGCAGCCTGCGCTTTGCGCCGGGCTTTGGCCAGCGTGGTGGATGCAGGGGCTCTGGCTCAAAAATGGCCAAACGATGTATTGCTGAACGGCGGGAAAGTCGCTGGGATTTTGCTTGAATCCTTCGGGTCTGGCCAGCTGGTGGAGCGGTTGACGATCGGGATCGGGGTGAATCTTGGTCATGCGCCTCAGAATGTCGCGCAGGCCAGTTTTGCGCCGATTGGCGTGGCGGATGTGACCGGCCAGAGCCTACTCCCGGATGCCTTCCTTTCAATATTTGCGGCAGAATTTGCAGCGGTTGAAGCGGTTTTGGACCAGCAAGGCTTTGCTGAAGTTCGCGCGGAATGGACGGCGCATGCGGCGCGTTTAGGTGAGAATATTACTGCGCGTACTGGCCGAGAGGAGATCATCGGCCGTTTTGAAGGGCTGGATGCACAGGGCAATTTGCTGCTGTTGACGGCAGGCGGCAAGAGGGTCATACCAGCCGCTGATATCTATTTTTAGGGCCCGTACAGATGCTACTCGCGATTGACTGCGGAAATACCAATACAGTGTTCTCGATTTGGGATGGCACCCAGTTCATCGCCAACTGGCGGATTGCCACGTCCCATAAACGCACAGCCGACCAATATTTTGTCTGGCTCAACACATTGATGACCCTCGATGGCATTGCCAGAGACATTGACGAGATGGTGATTTCCTCGACAGTCCCGCGGGTTGTGCTGAACCTTAGGGTTCTGGCAGATAAATACTTTGGGACGCGGCCGCTGGTGGTTGGGCGTACGGATTGCCGGCTTCCGATTGATGTGCGTGTGGATGCGGGCACGGCGGTCGGACCGGATCGGTTGGTGAATTCCGTGGCTGGACATGATTTGTTCGGCGGCGACCTGATTATTGTAGATTTTGGGACAGCCACTACCTTTGATGTTGTCGACAGCGATGGTGCGTATGTCGGCGGCTCCATTGCGCCGGGGGTTAATCTCAGCCTTGAAGCATTGCATCAAGCGGCGGCGGCACTACCTCATGTCGACATCTCAAGGCCCCAACGTGTGATCGGCACCAATACTGTGGCCTGCATGCAATCGGGTGTGTTTTGGGGCTATGTTGGCCTTGTGCGGGAGATCTGCGAGCAAATCAAAGCAGAACATGGCAAACCGATGAAAGTCATCTCGACGGGCGGCCTGGCGCCGCTTTTCCAACACTCAGTTCATCTGTTCGATGCTTTCGAAGATGAGCTTACAATGCACGGTCTCACCGTGATCCATCAATTCAATAAGGAAATTTGATGAGCCAAGAACGTTTAATGTATCTCCCTCTCGGCGGCGCCGGAGAGGTGGGAATGAATTGTTATGTCTACGGGTACGGACCTCAAGACAAAGAGCGCCTAATTGTCGTTGATCTTGGCGTGACCTTTCCAGATATGGACAGCTCCCCCGGGGTTGATTTGATTATTCCTGATATTTCTTGGCTCGAGGCGCGCAAAGACCGCATTGATGGCGTGTTCATTACCCATGCACATGAAGACCATGTGGGAGCGGTCGGCCATACATATGCCCGGCTGGGCGCCCCAATCTATAGCCGCGCCTTCACGGCCAATATCGCCCGGCGGAAACTGGAGGAGCATGGTGTGGCCGCCAATGCGGTGACGGTCATGGTAGCTTGGCCTGACCAAGTGGCTTTGGGGCCATTTAAAGTAGGTTTCTTGCCGATCAGCCACTCCATTCCTGAAAGTTCGGGTTTGGTGATCGACACGCCAGAAGGGCGGGTTGTGCATACGGGGGACTTCAAACTGGATGAGACGCCGCTGGTCGGCGAAGGTTGGGATCCTGTCCTTTGGGGCGAGATTGCCAAACCCGGCGTTAAGGCTTTGGTTTGTGACAGTACCAACGTATTTTCTTTGTCCCCGGGACGGTCTGAGGCGACTTTGGGTGACAATATCACGCAATTGGTGGCATCGGCCGATCAATTGGTGGTAGCCACCACCTTCGCCAGCAATGTGGCAAGGGTCAAAACCCTGGCAGAGGCTGCGCGCCGTGCGGGGCGCTCGGTCTGTCTTATGGGACGTGCGATGAACAGAATGGTGGAAGCGGCGCTTGAAGCTGGTGTTTTATCAGATTTTCCTCCGGTGATTAGCCCTGAGGAGGCTTTAGATGTGCCGCGGGGCAATCTGATGTTCTTGGTCACTGGCAGTCAGGGCGAGCGGCGCGCAGCCTCTGCGCAATTGGCCAATGGTAAATATCGTGGGCACAAGTTGAAGGAAGGGGATTTGTTCCTCTTTTCATCAAAAACCATTCCGGGCAACGAACGTGGCGTGATTAAGATCATCAACCAAATGTCTGAAATTGGCGTGGATGTGGTGGATGACTCTACCGGGGCGTATCACGTGTCGGGCCATGCCAACCGCCCGGATCTGGAGGCGATGCACGCTTTGATGCAGCCACAGATTTTGGTGCCCATGCACGGCGAACACCGCCATCTGCGCGCGCATGCCAATTTGGCCAAAGCCAAAGGGATGCAATCGGTTGTTGCGGTCAATGGGATGGTAATCAACCTGTCAGGCAACGCGCCAAAGGTTGAGGAATTCATTGAAACAGGGCGCACCTATATTGATGGATCTGTGCAGATCGGTGCTTTGGACGGGGTGGTGCGCGACCGTATTCGCATGTCGCTCAACGGTCACGTGATGGTGAGTGTGATATTGGATGATGACGGCCCGTTGGGCGAACCTTGGTGTGAAATCAAGGGTCTGCCAGAAATTGGTAGTAGCCGCGCTGGTTTGGCCGAAGTTCTTGAAGAAGACTTGAACCAATTTATGATGCGTGCAGGTCGCAAGACGTTGCTTGACGATAAAAAGCTTGAAGACGAGCTGCGCCGCATTACACGGCATTCCGCCCAATCGGAGATTGGCAAAAAGCCAGAAGTCACAGTTGTGATTAGCCGTTTGTCGTAAACAAATTGTTTCAGACCCTGCCCGGTGTTGCCACTGGGCAGGAAATATTTGCTGCAATTGTCTGTTATGCCCAGATCGCTTTAAGCGTGGTCTTCCTGAAAAGACGTATTGTCCTCTGGCGCCTGGGTCGTCAGATTAAGATCTTCGGTGTCACCGACGCCGCTGAGCTGTTCAGCATCCTCGGGCGCGGTAGTGGAAGCGGATGGATCTCTGCCCTCTGCCAACAAACGTTCGGTAAAACTTTGCGCAATAAAATTGGGCATGGAGGCATCCAAAGCCGCCCCACCACGATTGTTGTTGCGCGGCTCTGCGTCGCGGCTGCGACCACGTCCACGGCCACCGCGCTTGTTTTTGTGATCTTCTCGCGCTGGGTTGAGCGGCTGCGCGACGTCTTCAGCTGTTGCCACGACTGCCGGCGCAGCATCTTCTGGCGCCGCAGCCGTATCGATTGCCTCTGGCAGAGCCTGCGCCTCGGATGCTTGCTCTTCAGGCAATCTCTTTGCTTTGACCGTGCGGCCGCGTCTTGCCTGTTTCTTTTCTGCGCGATCCTCGGAAGCTGTTTCTGCCTCGGCAGTCTTGCCAGACATGGCGTGCTCTATCCGGGGAATTTCCATTTTCACCAGCCCTTCGATGGCGGCAAAATTCTTTTCATCTCGGGGGCTGCAGATCATCATCGCTGTGCCAGACTTTCCGGCCCGGCCTGTGCGACCGATGCGGTGGACATAGTCCTCCGCATGGCTGGGAACGTCATAGTTGAAAACATGGCTCACATTCGGCACATCAAGCCCGCGCGCCGCCACATCAGAGGCCACCAGAAATCGCAGGGCGCCAGATCTAAAATTATCAAGCGTTTCCATGCGCTTGGATTGATCCAGGTCGCCATGAATTGGCGCCGCATCAAGGCCGTATTTTTGCATGGACTTGGCCACAACATCCACATCCATCTTACGATTGCAAAAGATAATGGCATTGGTGCAGTTTTCCGCCTCGCTGGCAATCATGCCCCGCAAGAGCGCCCGTTTTTCTGTGCCTTCACGATCCTTGCGGCTGGCTTTGAACATGATGACAGATTGGGTGATGGTATCGGAGGTGGTGGCGGCGCGGGCCACCTCTATTTTTGCAGGCGCTGAGAGGAATGTATTGGTGAGCCGCTCGATCTCTGGCGCCATTGTCGCGCTAAAAAATAGGGTTTGACGGGTGAAGGGGGTGAGTTTGAAGATCCGCTCAATATCTGGAATGAAACCCATATCGAGCATCCGATCTGCCTCATCCACTACCATGATCTGCACGCCGGTCAAAAGTAACTTGCCGCGTTCAACGTGATCGAGCAGCCGACCGGGTGTTGCAATCAAAACATCGACGCCTCGGTCAATCAACTTGTCTTGCTCTTTGAAGCTCACGCCGCCAATCAGCAGAGCTTTGGTCAATTTGCTGAATTTCGTATAGGTGTCGAAGTTTTCAGCAACTTGCGCGGCCAATTCGCGGGTCGGGCAAAGCACCAAACTGCGGGGCATGCGCGCGCGTGCGCGGCCACGTCCCAGCAAGGTGATCATGGGCAGAGTAAAACTGGCCGTCTTGCCGGTTCCGGTCTGTGCGATGCCCAAGACATCTTTGCCTTCGAGTGCCGGCGGAATGGCTCCAGCTTGAATGGGGGTAGGGGTATCATAGCCCGCATCGGCAATGGCTTTAAGGACTTTAGCGTCCAAATTTAGATCAGTGAATTTTATCATGTACGTCCATTAAGATGTGTTGCGACAAGAATTTTGCCCAACGTGTTTGGACGCAGGTCATTCGCGCCCATCGCAGGGTTGGCCCCATGCCAACTCCGCTCGTATAGGCGGTAATCTGCCATAGGTCAAACCCGCATGCTGGCATGGCCGCTGCCGCGAATAGGCCGTTATGCCATCATTTCTTTCGTCGCGGTCAATGCCACATCTGGATAGTCGCGTGCGACGCGATCAATGTCCCATTGTAGCCGCGTCAAGAACACCATGTCGTCATCATTGTCCCGCGCCATATGCTGTTTGTTGGCCTGTGCGAAAGCATCGACCTTGGCCAGCGGCCCTGAGACCCAGCGCGCTGAGGTAAATTGACTTGGCTCCATATGCACCGGAAGCCCGTATTCAAGCTCAATGCGGCTCGCCAGAACTTCAAATTGCAAGGCCCCAACAACACCGACAATAAAGCCTGAGCCAATCATAGGCTTGAACACCTTGGCGGCGCCTTCTTCTGCAAATTGCATGAGAGCTTTTTCCAAGTGCTTGGCTTTTAGCGGATCTCCTGCACGAATGGATTGCAGCAATTCTGGTGCAAAACTCGGAATACCCGTCACGCGCAAGGTTTCGCCTTCTGTCAGCGTATCGCCAATCCGCAGTTGCCCGTGGTTTGGGATGCCAATGATATCGCCGGCCCAAGCCTCATCAGCCAATTCGCGGTCGGCCGCAAGAAACAGGACCGGATTGGAAATCGACATTTGTTTCTTGCTGCGCACATGCGTCAATTTCATCCCGCGTTTGAAGTGGCCTGAAGCCAAGCGCACAAAGGCCACACGGTCGCGGTGTTTGGGATCCATATTGGCCTGTACTTTGAACACAAATCCCGCCACTTTGACCTCTTCTGGGGCGAGAAACCGAGGTTCCGCTCTTTGCGGCTGCGGCTCGGGACCAAAATCGGCGATGCCTTGCATCAGTTCTTGCACACCAAAGGAATTGATGGCCGAACCGAACCAAATTGGAGTCATAGTGCCCTCGAGCAGCGCCTGACGGTCCATAGTCGGCAAAAGCTCTTTGGCCATCTCAATCTCTTCCAGAAACACAACAAGAAGGTCCGCAGGCACATGTTCAGCCAAAGCTGGATCGTCCAAGCCATTGATTTTAATTGATTCAGAAATCTTGTTGCGATCCGCTCGGTCCATAAGTTCCAATCGGTCGCGCAAGAGGTCATAGGTGCCAATGAATTCCCGGCCGCGCCCAATGGGCCAAGAGGCGGGCGTGACATCAATCGCGAGATTTTGCTGAATCTCATCGATGATATCGAAAGTGTCACGGCTTTCGCGGTCCATTTTGTTACAAAACGTCAATATTGGCAGATCGCGCATGCGGCAGACTTCAAAGAGCTTTTGGGTCTGGCTTTCAACACCTTTAGCGCCGTCAATGACCATAACGGCCGCGTCAACAGCTGTCAGCGTGCGGTAAGTGTCTTCGGAAAAATCCGAGTGGCCCGGGGTATCCACCAAATTGAACCGAAAGGTTTGGAAGTCAAATGACATGGCTGAGGCGGAAACCGAGATGCCTCGATCTTGCTCCATTTTCATGAAATCTGAGCGTGTTCTGCGCGCTTCACCCTTTGCGCGAACTTGCCCGGCCATTTGAATAGCACCGCCATAAAGAAGAAATTTTTCAGTCAAAGTCGTCTTTCCGGCATCAGGGTGACTGATGATCGCAAAGGTGCGCCGACGCGCAATTTCTGGCGGAAGTGTGGGGCGGTTGTCTAACATGAGCCGCGTATAGGTTGGGATGATGCCGATGGCAAGAAATCCTGCATCACATTGAACGCGTGGGTGCGTTTTCTCGACAGGCTCTAGTCGACGTTTTTATGCGGCAGCCCACTGGGTAGAAACAGCGCCCGGCGACTGGGTTTTGCCGGGTGAGATGCTGATTGCACAGCCCGCGGCAATTTTTCGGATGTTTCGCTTTCCAGATCTGCGCCGCCCATGTGAGATTGCACTGCGATGCCATTGGCGAAGATTACATGTTCAGTGGCAAAACGTATTTGAACGCATTCCACAAAACCGGCTGCCACCCAATCGATTGTAGTGCCATTGCACAGGTCTTTGGCTTTGGGGAACCGTCCCCCATAGTTGCCATTGGTTTGGGGACATAAAATGCAGATGTTCTGCGCTGATGATGAGATCCTGATCGGTGCCAAAGTGGGACTTTGAGATTCTAACCGGTTGGTTCTTACCCTGCGCACTTTGGGTTTTGATCTCAACGCAAGACATTTTTTGCTCAGCGAAATCATGGGTGAGAATTTTCTAACCAGCTTTGAGATCCTCAACCGCGCATAGGCTTCCGTCTGTT
>JAKMFM010000231.1 GCA_022425445.1 Planktomarina sp. | reverse complement strand
ATGTCTTCCGTTACAGAAAATTCCGAAACACTCGCACCGCGTGTCGCCAACCTGTCTTGGCGCGTGCGGATCGCTTTGGTGACGATTTTCTTGATCGCGGTTGCGACAGTATATTTTACCAACCAATTTCTGACCGCTCGGTTCACGCAATCGACCCTCCAGCGTGCCCAGCTACGCTTGGCGTTATACTCTGGCAATATGGTCAGCGAACTGCAACGCAACTCAATTGTACCGAGGTTGCTCAGCAGTGATGCGGAGCTGGTCGGGGCATTGAGCTCACGAGATTATCAGCGCACCTCACAACGCTTGCTGTCATTTGTAGACGAAATCGGCGCGGCGGCGATTTTGCTGTTGGATTTGGATGGCCGCGTCGTGGCGGCGACAGATCGCAATCGATTGGGAGAAATCCAGCGCAATTTGCCACATTTTGTCGAGGCGGCTCGGGCCAGTGAAACCGTGTTCACGACGCATCAGATGGAGACGGGCGGGTATGATTTTGCCTATTCGCGCCGCGTCGTGGCCAATAACAAGACGCTCGGTGTGATCGTGGTTGAGGTGGATTTGCGCAAGTTTCAATCGGCTTGGGCAGGGATCTCGGACGCGGTGATTGTGACACTTCCCAATGGGCCGATTGTTTTGGCTACAGAAAAAACTTGGATCGGGCTGCCCGAAGACCAGGCCTTGGCGTTGCGTTCGGCGCCCAGTGCAATAGAGCGCGCCATTCGCGCCACACAAGATTGGACAGCCCTACCGGCCGATGCCTATGTGCAGGGGCGGGCGGTAATGCGGCGCGAATTGCGGGTGCCGTTTCGAGGGTGGAACATGGTTTTGTTCACGACTTATGGTGGAATTCGCCAAAGGGTGAATGCGGTGTTGGCCCTTGAGATCATGGGGTTTTCAATCCTTTTTGCGTTGGCATTTTATCAATTGTCTCGGCAAACATTAACACGTGCGCTGTTTTTTCAACAAGAATCGGATGACCTGCGGCAACTCAACCTGCGCCTGCAACGGGAAATTTCGGAGCGTCAAAAGGTCGAAAAAAACCTGCAAGTGGCGGAGCAAACTCTGGCGCAGTCATCAAAATTGGCCGCCTTGGGGGAGATGTCAGCGGCGGTTAGCCATGAGCTGAATCAGCCTTTGGCCGCTATGAAGACCTACCTTGCGGGGGCCAAGCTGTTGCTGCAACGCAAACGGATGGACGAGGCTTTAAGTTCTTTTCAACGGATTGACGATCTCATTGGCCGTATGAGCGCGATAACCCGTCAACTTAAATCCTATGCGCGTAAGGGCGGCGATGATTTGGTGCCAGTGGATGTGCGCGCGGCTCTGAACGGGGCATTGGAAATCATGGAGCCGCAACTGAAATCGCGGCAGGTCTCCTTATCTACATCATTGCCAAGCGCGCCGGTTATGATTTTAGGGGACCAACTGCGGTTGGAGCAGGTTGTTGTCAACTTGCTGCGCAATGCATTGGATGCCACTTCGATGATCGATACCCCTGAGATCGAGCTTTTGCTGATCGGCGGTGAGACAGCGACTTTGACCGTGCGGGACAACGGCGAAGGGATTTCAGATCTTGATGATCTGTTTGAGCCGTTTTTTACCACCAAAAAGCCCGGAGATGGGGTTGGGCTTGGGTTGGCGATCTCTTCGGGGATTGTATCGGATCTCGGGGGACGTTTGGTGGCGCGCAACAGTGAACAATCGGGCGCTGTCTTTGAGGTGACGCTGCCGATTATCGATAACCAGAACGATGAGGATTGAAGATGGCCCAGGCGATAAAAATTGCAATCATAGATGATGAGCAAGATATGCGGCAATCCATCAGCCAATGGTTGGCCCTGTCTGGCTTTGAGACAGAGACCTTCGCCTCAGCCGGGGATGCGCTTAAGGGTTTGAGCGCAGATTATCCCGGTATTATTGTGACAGATATCAAAATGCCTGGCATGGATGGCATGCAATTTCTACGCAAAGTGAAAGGCATAGATAGCAATTTGCCGGTGATCATGATCACGGGGCATGGGGATGTTCCTATGGCGGTTGAGGCCATGCGCATGGGCGCTTTCGATTTCTTAGAAAAGCCGTTTAACCCCGATACAATGACAGATTTGGCCAAGAAAGCGACGCGGGCGCGACGTTTGGTGTTGGACAATCGGCAACTGCGCTGCGAACTGTCTTCGGGCAGCTCGATTATGGAGAAGCTCGTTGGCGCCAATGACGTTATGGAGCGATTGCGCGAGGATATTTTGGATCTCGGGCAAGCGGATGGCCATGTACTCATCGAGGGCGAAACCGGTACGGGTAAAACTCTCGTGGCCCATGCGCTGCATGCGGTTTCCGCAAGGGCCCGCAAGAAATTTATTCTCTTTTCTTGCGCGGGCGAGGAGGAAGAGACCATCTTGCGGCGCTTATTTGGTCCTGCGGGTGAAGAAGATCGCCTGCCGGTCTTAGTAGCCGCAAGGGGCGGAACCTTGGTACTAGAGGATATTGAGGCTTTGAGTCACCAGGCGCAATCGCGCCTGCTCAAAGCCATCAATGCCCAGGGTGATCCCTCTGAAACCCGTATAATTGCAATTTGTAATCTGCAAGAACAGGGAAAGACCTGCGAAGACGTGTTGCGTCCTGACCTATACTACCGCTTGGCGAGCTTGCGCATTGAATTGCCGCCCCTGCGTACGCGTGGGGAGGATATTTTAACGCTCTTTACGCGCTATACCGATCAATTTGCGGAAGAATACGGATGCGACAGTCCCAGCGTGACGGCGCAAGAGGCGGCGCAATTGCTTCAGGCCCCCTGGCCTGGAAATGTGCGCCAGCTGATAAATGTGGCCGAGCGGGCGGTGCTGCAAAGCCGCAGAGGCAATGGCACCATCGCTTCGCTTTTAATGGCTGAGGGCGATGACGACCGCCCCGTGATGACCACAGAAGGCAAGCCGCTCAAAGAATATGTCGAGGCATTTGAACGCATGTTGATCGATAATACCATGCGTCGGCACCGAGGCTCTATCGCGAGTGTGATGGAAGAGCTTTGCTTGCCACGCCGAACTTTGAACGAGAAAATGGCGAAGTATGGCCTCACCCGCGCGGATTATATCGGCTGAAATCCGCGCGCGAAGGGCAGGGGGATGGCGGCTATGATCTCAGGAAATTAATCGTTTTTTTGCCAGTCGGATCCCCAAGACGCCGCTCGCCGCAAGAGATTGCCCGGCCAAGTGTATTTAGCCATTGTCTTCCCCCCCGCTTCCCCTTTAAAGTCCTTGTAGCTCTATGGTTGCAAGATACCGTAAGCGATTGGTTTTTTTCGCAGTCTTATGCGCGTTATAAAATGCGCGAGGCTGCGACGGAAAATGGCTTTCACGAGCCACGAGAGATGACCCTGGTTTTTAGATGTGATCGAAGACAAGGGCAGTTAACAGGCAGAAGAAATCCTGTCACAGAAAGCAACGCGATGACACAGGCTCAGGCTATAACATTGGATGAAGGCAGGCCGTTGAGCCGCCCCCATGTTGCGTGCATCGCCCTTAATAGACATCCCTTCGGTTCCGGCTTCCTTTCAGGGGGGCGGCTGAGTGATGCAAGTGGATATAATGGCAAAAAAGATGCTTATCGATGCCACACACGCGGAAGAAACCCGTGTGGTGGTGGTGGACGGAAACAAAGTTGATGAATTTGACTTTGAATCACAAAATAAACGGCAAATAGCAGGCAATATATATTTGGCAAAAGTGACGCGGGTTGAACCCTCGTTGCAAGCTGCTTTTGTGGACTACGGAGGAAATCGCCACGGGTTTTTAGCTTTTTCTGAAATTCATCCGGATTACTATCAGATACCGGTTGCGGATCGTGAAGCTCTGAAGGCTGAAGAAAAAGCCTATGCGGAAGCCATGGCGGCGGAAGCGGAGCAAGAAGCGCAAAAGCCCAAGCGCACAAGGAAACGCCGGGGGAACCCGGCCGCGCAGCACAGTTCGGATCCGATTGAAACTCGGGATGTGACCTCGGTTGATGGGGTTGATGGGATGGAGACGATTGATCTCTCCGCTGATGCAGAGGCGGAGGACGCATCGTCTTTGGTAGACGACAATCAGTCTGCGTCTGCCCCTGCATCCGCTGAGGAGCCCGACACAGCAGATGTTGCCCCGGAGCCTGATGCCGCACCTGCGGAAGCGGAGGGGGCGATAGAGCCAGAGGTCGCGCCGAAAGCTGTGGTAAACTCGGATGACCAAGATCAAGATGATGATGATCTGGCAGACGACGGCATCGAATCTGTGGCGCAGGAAGATGACAGTGACGATGTGCGCCCAGTGCGCAAGCCACGTCCGCGGCGCTACAAGATTCAAGAAGTGATCAAAGTGCGCCAAATCATGTTGATCCAAGTGGTTAAAGAAGAGCGCGGCAACAAAGGCGCGGCTTTGACGACCTATTTATCGCTCGCTGGGCGCTATTGCGTTTTGATGCCAAACACGGCGCGCGGTGGTGGGATCAGCCGTAAAATTACCAATGCCGCTGACCGCAAGAAACTTAAAGAAATTGCGACCACAATTGTTGTGCCCGAAGGCGCTGGTTTGATTGTGCGAACGGCGGGTGCTAAGCGTACTAAGACCGAAATCAAACGCGATTACGAATACCTACAACGCATGTGGGAACAGATTCGTGAGCTCACCCTGAAATCGTCCGCTCCAGCGGCGATTTATGAAGAGGGGGATCTCATCAAACGTTCGATTCGTGATCTTTATAACCGGGATATTGACGAAGTTTTGGTGGAAGGTGCGGTGGGCTATCGCAACGCTAAAGACACTATGAAAATGATCATGCCGTCCCACGCCAAAAACGTGAAGCATTACGTGGATTCGATGCCGCTCTTTGCGCGCTTTCAGGTCGAATCTTTCATGGATGGAATGTTTAACCCGACGGTGCAGCTGAAATCTGGTGGCTATCTGGTGATCGGCATTACAGAGGCGTTGGTGGCCGTCGATGTAAACTCTGGCCGTGCGACCAAAGAGGGCAGCATTGAGCAGACCGCTTTGAACACCAATCTGGAGGCTGCCGAAGAGGTGGCGCGTCAATTGCGCTTGCGCGATTTAGCAGGGTTGATCGTGATTGATTTTATCGACATGGATGAACGCCGTAACAATATCGCTGTTGAAAAACGCCTGAAAGATAAGTTGCAATCTGATCGTGCGCGCATTCAAGTGGGGCGGATTTCTGGCTTTGGCTTGATGGAAATGAGCCGTCAGCGATTGCGCCCAGGCATGTTGGAAGCCAGCACGCAGCCTTGCGCCCATTGCCACGGTACTGGCCTGATCCGTTCACAAGACAGTCTGGGGCTTACTATTCTTCGTGAGTTGGAAGAGGAAGGCGGGCGGGCCCGTTCCAAAGAGGTGTTGATCAAAGCGCCAATCAGCATTGCCAATTTCTTGATCAACCAAAAGCGTGAACATATCAGCCAGATTGAGCAACGCCATGGGATGGCCGTGCGGATTGAGGCGGATCCAGTCTTGATAAGCCCCGATTACACGATCGAGAAGTTCAAAACGGCCACGCGCATTGTTCCGGTCAGCACCACGACGGTCAGTTCGGTGGATTTTGCTCTGATGGAAGAAATTGATGAGCAAGGTCAAGAAGACGATCAGGCTGATGCGATTGAGGCTGTTGTGAGCACAGAAGATGGGGATGGTCCGAAGAAGCGGCGTCGGCGTCGGCGTCGGCGGCGGGGGGGCAGCGATGTCTCAGCTGGTGACCAGCGCCAAGAGGATGGAACCCAAGACGAGGCGCCGGCTGAGGTGCCTTCTGTTGAAAGTGACGGCGAAGCGGACAAGCCCAAGCGGCGTCGCCGAACGCACAGCGGGCTGAAAGCTAAGCTGGTTGAGGAAAACTCTGAGCCACAGTCTGAAGAGGTGGCTGCTGCTGCCGTGCAAGAGTCTGCTGCGGATGAGGGGGATGCTGCGGTTGTGGCGGAAACAGCGGCCGTTGAAAAACCCAAACGGGTGCGCAAACCGCGCAAGACCAAAGCGCAACGTGAAGCTGAAGAGGCCGCGGCAGCGCAAGACATCGCTCCAGCCGCTGTGGCCGACGAGGGGGATGTGCCTGAGGCGGCGGCGCAAGAGCTCGCAGTTGAAAAACCTGCAACAAAACCCAAGCGCGTGCGCAAGCCTGCCGCGAAAAAGCAAGCGCCTGTCGACGAGACCTCGGCTGACGCACCGGCTGAATCTGGGGCTCTAGAATCTGCGGCGCCTGAGCCGGTGCTAGAGGCGGTTGCGACGCCTGATGCACAGGTAGATCCTGCACCCGTGGCCGCCGAGCCTGAACCCGAAAAACCGGCTGCGCCCAAAAAACGCGGTTGGTGGTCACGCGGCTAAACACATTCCCGATACACATATGTAAAAGAGCCTCGCATTTGCGGGGCTCTTTTGCTTTGAAAGGCTGGGCGTCAAACCTAGCCGCCGCCCTTGCGAATGAAAAATCGCAGTTCCGCGCCCTCGCTGTGTTGCGATATCATCTCGTGGCCGGCCTCTGAGCAGAAATGCGGCACGTCAACAATGGTGGCCGGATCATCTGCGCACATCAACAAGACAGTTCCCTCAGCCATCGCCAGCAAGCGTTTGCGGGCTTTGAGAACCGGTAAAGGGCACAAGAGCCCAATGGCGTCTAATTCTTCGTCCCAAGTCATCGCTGCGCCTATTGCCGATCCGTGTACCTCTGTCTCCTTAATGCCGCAAAATTTTTCTGCGCGCCAGAGGCAGAGACACGCAATAGCGCATGGAATGGCAAAATGCCCGCTCGCACAGATCGATGTGACAAACTTACAGATGACGCCAGAGCCGAGATAGCCTAAGACAGCCTGAGACAGGAAAGGCCGTGTTAATGTTTGGAATTGATCTATGGGATGCCGGGCTGATGCCCGCCATGTTTGTGGCCCTGCTGGGCGGGTTGATCAGCTTTGCAAGCCCCTGCGTTCTGCCCATTGTTCCGCCCTATTTGGCCTATATGGGCGGGGTGAGCATGGATGATATGAGCACCACCGCGCAGGCGCGTCGTCGCGTGGTTCTGGCCGCTTTATTTTTTGTTTTGGGCTTGTCGACCGTGTTCATCCTGCTTGGGTTTACCGCCTCAAGTTTTGGCCGCCTGTTTTTGTCCAATCAAGATTGGTTCGTCAGCGGGGCAGGCATTCTGGTTATGGTGTTTGGTGCGCATTTCCTTGGCGTCATCCGAATCGGGCTGTTGGATCGCGAAGCGCGGATTGAGGGAGGCGACCGCGGCGGTTCGGCCTTTGGTGCCTATATTTTGGGTCTGGCCTTCGCCTTTGGCTGGACGCCCTGTTTGGGCCCCATTTTGGGCACAATCCTCGCGCTTGCTGCTGATACCGCCACTCCCGCCAAAGGGGTCATTTTGCTTGCCACCTATGCGGCGGGCCTTGGTATTCCCTTCGTGTTGGTTGCGGTGTTCTTTCCGTCCCTCAAAGGGCTGATGGGTTGGATGAAACGCCATATGATGCGGATCGAGCGGATCATGGGAGTGCTGCTCTGGACCGTTGGCTTGATGATGGTGACGGGGCAATTCACCCAGTTCAGCTGGTGGATTTTGGAACAATTCCCGGCCCTTTCAACCCTGGGCTGATTGACGCGTTGGGACAGGCCTGGCCGGTCTGTGCTGCTTTGACTTGATAAAGAGATTTAATTTTTGGACTGCATAGGTTAGGAGGACTTTATATTTTGAGGTCTCCCAATGGGACAGAGTTTTAAACGAAAAGTATTTTATATTTCCGCGTATGATCCAATTCATCCCCGCAGGTACGGTGAGCTCTATCGGACCGAATCTGCGGCGCAGGGGGCTATCAGCGGCTGGCATCTTTGCGCACGGCGCTACGGAGGCTATCGCCATGTACATCCAAAAAGGCTTGTGCCCGCTCTGGTGACTTGGGGTTCATTCCACGGTCACTGATTTTGCCAGGTTGCGTGGCTGATCTGCATCGGTGCCCTTGGCCTGAGCCGTATGATATGCGAGCAGCTGCGCCGGGATGGCGTAGACGATGGGGGCCAGAAGATCAGGGGTTGTGGGCATGGTGATTTGTGCCCAGGTGCCCTCAGCCGCTGTCTTCAGACCTTGCTTGCAAGAGATCAGCAGCACTTGGCCAGATCGAGCCATGACTTCTTGCATATTGGAGACAGATTTATCGAAAAGCGGATCCATAGGGGCCATGACCACCACAGGCACGTTTTTATCAATGAGCGCGATGGGTCCATGTTTCAATTCGCCAGAAGGATAACCTTCTGCGTGTATATAACTAATTTCTTTTAATTTTAATGCACTTTCCATTGCGATAGGATAGAGCGCACCCCGCCCTAAGAAGATAATGTCCTGCGCCGCGGCCAATTTCTTTGAAATCGTTTGCACAGCGCTATCAATGCTCAGAGCTTGGCTGATCAGACCCGGCAAGCGGTTGAGCTCTACGATATAGGCACGATATTGCGCGGTATCAATTGTACCCTTGGCATAGGCGATTTTGATGGCCAGCAGGGCCAGTACCGTCAGCTGCGCGGTGAAGGCTTTGGTCGAGGCGACACCAATTTCGACCCCCGCATGAAGTGGCAACACCAGATCACTTTCCCGCGCAATGGAGCTTTCCGGCACGTTCACCACTGACAGGATCGTGGCATTTTGCGAGGCCATGTAGCGCAGCGCCGCCAACGTATCTGCGGTCTCACCCGATTGGCTGACAAAGAGGGCGCAGGTTCGTGGGCTGACCGGGGGTTCGCGGTAGCGAAACTCTGAGGCGACATCAACATCGACCGGCAAGCGCGCAATTTTCTCAAACCAATATTTTGCTGTCAGAGCTGCGTAAAAGGCAGTGCCACAAGCCACCATGGTCAGCCGGTCAATATGGGCCAAATCAATATCATGTTCTGGCAATTCAACCTCTGAGGCATCCGCATTTTGATAGTGGCTCAGAGTTTTTTTCAGCACTGGGGGCTGTTCGGCAATCTCTTTGGCCATGAAATGTTTAAAGCCGCCTTTGTCCACTCTTGTTGCATCCATGGTGATCTTACGGGTGTCGCGATTGGCCAATGTACCGTTTTGGTCGTAAATCTCAACAGATGTTCGGGTGATCACGGCAAAATCACCCTCTTCCATATATGTGATTTTATCGGTCAAAGGGGCGAGTGCAATGGCATCCGAGCCCACATAGGCTTCGCCATCGCCATGGCCGATTGCCAACGGGGAGCCCTTGCGTGCAGCAATCATCAAATCATCTTCGCCTTGAAAGAGAAACGCAAGGGCGAAGGCACCCTCAAGGCGGGCGATCGTTCTTTGCGCGGCCTCTTGGGGGCTGTGGCCTTCGGACATATAGTGATGGGTCAACAGCGCGACGGTTTCCGTGTCTGTGTCGGTTTCATGGCTCACACCAAGTGCGTTTAATTCGGAGCGTAACTCTTTGAAATTTTCAATAATTCCATTGTGCACCACAGCCACAGCACCGGCTTGATGGGGGTGGGCGTTCACGATTGTGGGAGTGCCATGGGTCGCCCAGCGGGTGTGGCCTATGCCCGATTTGCCCGACAAAGGTTCTGCAACCAAACGGTCAGACAGGTTTACGAGCTTGCCAACCGCGCGGCGGCGTTCGAGATGGCCTGCATTTACCGTGGCGATACCGGCGCTATCATAGCCGCGGTATTCCAAGCGTTTGAGTGCTTCGACCAAGATCGGAGCGACTTGGTGATTTCCTAATACTCCAACAATTCCGCACATGGGTTCAATCCTTAGTTTTTATTTTGTTTTGCGGCCTTAAGCGCGCGCAATCTTTTCATCAATTTTAAAGCAAATCGGGATTTGTTATCCTGTTTGGACCGGGCAATTGCGAGATCTCCAGCGGGCACATTTTGCGTGATCACCGATCCGCTGGCCGTCATCGCGTCTTGCCCGACTGTGACCGGTGCAACCAGCATGGTATTTGAGCCGATAAAGGCCTCTTGGCCGATATAAGTGTGATGTTTCATCACCCCATCATAGTTGCACGTTATCGTGCCGGCGCCAATATTGGCCCGGGCGCCAATATGCGCATCGCCAATATAGGACAGGTGGTTGACTTTGGCGCCCTCGTCGAGCGCGCTGGCCTTGATTTCGACAAAATTACCAATTTTCACATCCTCCGCCAGTTCAGCGCCAGGGCGCAGGCGGGCATAGGGGCCAATGATGCAACCGCGCGAGACATGCGCACCTTCCAAATGTGAAAATGCGCGGATCTGGGCGCCACTTTCGACCGTGACACCCGGGCCGAACACCACGTTCTGTTCAATAACCGTATCTCGGCCGATGACGGTATCAAAGGAAAAATGCACGGTTTCGGGTGCTGGCATTGAGACGCCATCTTCCAAAGCTTCGGCGCGGCGCAGATTTTGAAACTCTTTTTCAGCCTGCATCAACTCAATTCGGCTGTTGACGCCCAGAGTTTCGCGTTCCGCGCAGCGGACTGCAGCACATTGCAACCCCCGCGCCACGGCCTTGCCAACGACATCTGTCAAATAGAGCTCACCTGAGGCGTTGTCCGTATCAATTTCAGACAGAAGGTCGAACAGGAAGTTTGCGGGCGCGGCCATGACACCGCTATTGCAAAGCGTCACCGCTCTTTCTTCCGGGCTTGCATCCTTGAATTCAACAATTCGCTTCAATTTGTCACCATCCGTGATCAAACGGCCATATCGGGCCGGATCTTTTGCGTCAAACCCGAGCACGGATACCGCTGAGTCGTTGAGGGTGGCTGTCAACTCTTCGAGGGTGCGCGTTTGGATGAGGGGGCAATCGCCGTACAGCACAAGGACCGTTCCATCAAAATCACCCAATGCGTCCCGGGCTTGATCAACGGCATGGCCTGTGCCCAATTGCGCTTCTTGCACGACAATTTCCACGTCCGGATCTTCGGTGCGCGCGGCGGCGCTTACAGCTTCAAAGCCATGGCCTGCGACAATAATGGACCGTTTAGGCTCCAAAGCACGCCCGGCGCGCATGGCGTGGATCAACATGGGTGCACCGGCCACTTTGTGCAAAACTTTCGGCAGCTCCGATTGCATCCGAGTGCCTTTTCCTGCGGCAAGGATGATGAGTGCGATATTCATTAGCGGATCTAAGTCCTTTATAAATCAGTGGAGCCCTTTTAAGGGTATAGTGGAAATCGACAAGCTATTTTGCACAAACGCCGCTTTTTGCAATTGGCGCAACCTAAGGAGCAAGAATATGCTTAAACCCTGTGTGGTCTTTGATCTGGACGGCACGCTTGCCGATACCAGTGGCGATTTGCTCAAAGCGGCCAACAGTTGTTTTCGAGGCCTTGGGCTGGGAGACATGCTGCAGGCGCCAAGGGACAGCGGTACAGCATTGCGCGGCGGCCGGGCCATGCTCTTGGCGGGGTTTGAACGAGCCGGCTGGACGGATATGTCCGAAATCGATCGGCAATATCCAATCTTACTCGAGGCCTATGGCGCTGATATCTCGGAATTGACGATCTTCTATCCCGGTGCCCTGAATGCTGTGGCTCGACTGCGGGCGTCTGGATATGCGGTGGCGATTTGCACCAATAAGCCCGAAGCTCTGGCGATCCAATTGATGCGGGCTTTAAATGCCAGCGCCTATTTTGACGCTTTGGTCGGCGCCGATACTCTGGCGCAGCGCAAACCAGACCCGGCGCCGTTGTGGGAAGCGGTCGACCGTGCTGGCGGAGATCGCACGCGGGTCTGTTTGATTGGGGATACGGTGACAGATCGCTCAACCGCTGCGAATGCTGATATCCCATCGGTGCTGGTGACCTTCGGGCCCGGCGGGGGGGATATGGAGGCCTTGGCGCCTGCAGCTTTGCTGCATCACTTTGACGATTTGCC
>JAKMFM010000165.1 GCA_022425445.1 Planktomarina sp. | reverse complement strand
TGGCGTTTTTGAATTCAGGCGTGCGGATTATTCTGGAAGATTTGCGCCCAGCGGAACCTCTGTGCAGCGAGCTGTACTATGACGGCGGTGTGCGTGAATTTGTGAAATATCTTGACCGCTCCAAGTCGTCGATCATGGAAGAGCCGATTTATGTCAAAGGCACGCGCGATGATATCGGTGTCGAAGTGGCGATGTGGTGGAACGACACCTATCATGAAAATGTCCTGCCCTTTACCAATAATATCCCACAGCGTGACGGCGGCACGCATATGGCGGGGTTCAGGGGGGCCTTGACACGAACCATTAACAACTACGCCCAATCCAGCGGTATCGCCAAGAAAGAAAAAATAAGCTTCACAGGCGATGATGCGCGTGAGGGTTTGACCTGCGTGCTATCTGTCAAAGTCCCTGATCCCAAGTTTTCCAGTCAAACCAAAGATAAATTGGTCAGCTCAGAAGTGCGCCCGGCGGTTGAGGGTCTGGTTGGTGAGAAATTGGCTGAATGGTTCGAGGAAAATCCAGCACAGGCGAAGGTGATCGTTAGCAAGATCGTTGAAGCTGCGATGGCGCGTGAAGCGGCGCGCAAGGCTCGCGACCTCACCCGGCGCAAGACGGCGATGGATGTGAACTTTTTGGCAGGAAAGCTCAAAGATTGTTCTGAGAAGGATCCTTCAAAAACGGAAGTGTTTTTGGTGGAAGGCGATAGCGCTGGCGGGTCTGCCCAAACGGGGCGTGATCGTATGACCCAAGCGGTTTTGCCATTGCGCGGGAAAATTCTGAATGTGGAGCGCGCGCGGTTTGATCGGATGCTTGGCAGCCAAGAAATTGGCAACTTGGTTATGGCGCTGGGCACGGGTATCGGTCGTGATGAGTTCGATATCAAAAAGCTGCGCTATCATAAAATCGTGATTATGACAGATGCTGATGTGGATGGTGCGCATATCCGCACGCTCTTGCTGACGTTCTTTTTCCGCCAAATGCCAGAATTGATTGAAGGCGGTTATCTTTATATCGCGCAACCTCCACTGTTTAAGGTGAGCCGGGGGCGCTCTGAGGTCTATCTTAAAGATCAGCCTGCGTTGGATGAATATTTGATCGAACAGGGCATTGAAGGCGCCTTACTGCGCTTGAGCAATGGCGAAGAAATTATTGGCGCCGATTTGATGCGTGTCGTGGAAGAGGCGCGCCAGTTGAAGCGTATTGTTGACGCATTCCCAACCCATTACCCACGTCACATTTTGGAGCAAGCGGCCATCGCTGGAGCGTTTGTGCCTGGCGCGGTCGATCGTGACTTGCAAGGCATGGCCGATGCCGTGGCGCGCCGGCTTGATCTTATTGCTTTGGAATACGAGCGGGGTTGGCAAGGGCGCCCGACACAGGATCGAGGTATGCGTTTGGCCCGTATTTTGCGCGGCGTGGAAGAGGTACGCACTCTCGATGGGGCCATGCTGCGGTCAGGCGAAGCGCGTCGGACAGGGCAGTTGACCCAAAGCTTGCAAGATACTTACAGCGGTCCTTGCACATTGGTGCGTAAAGATCGGGTGCAGGTGGTCAATGGCCCCCTCACGCTGTTGAGCGCAATTTTGGAAGAGGGTGAGAAGGGGCTATCGCTGCAACGCTATAAAGGCTTGGGCGAAATGAACCCTGATCAACTTTGGGAAACCACATTGGATCCCGATGCCCGGACTTTGTTGCAAGTGCGGATTGATGACGTCGCGGAAGCGGATGATCTATTTACAAAGCTGATGGGCGATGTGGTGGAGCCGCGGCGGGACTTCATTCAAAATAATGCGCTGAATGTGTCTAACTTGGATTTCTAAAGTTAACAAATAGGGAGTGCTTGAGGCAGTGCAATGCGGTGGCGTCTCCTGTTGGTATTAAGAGCTGGGCGGGCTACCAAAGCCGCGCCCGGCTATACTGGGCCTTTGGCCGCCGACTATCTTAAAAAAATCTGACCACTGGTTAACCATTGTTATTGTTGAAGAGGGCTTCGCCTTGTTCGGCGCTTGGATCAAATTCCGGTAGGGTGGCCCTATCTTTTGGCAGCGTCGATTTGCCTTTGGCGCTCCCCAAAACGTGCGCGGTCCTCGTCGGAGTATTCGTTTACACATTGATGGCACTGCACACCTTTGATGTAGTCAATACGATTTTTATCGGACTCTGTGATAGGTCTGCGGCAGGCGTAGCATTGATCAAAACTGCCCTCGATCAGGCCGTGACCCACGGAGACGCGATTGTCGAAGACGAAGCATTCACCGTGCCAAGTGCTCTCTTCTTGGGGCACCTCTTCGAGATATTTTAAAATTCCGCCCTTGAGGTGATAGACCTCCTCAACTCCTTCACCGAGCAAAAAATTGGTAGATTTTTCACACCGAATGCCGCCGGTGCAGAACATAGCAATCTTCTTGTTGTGAAAGCGATGTTTGTTTTCAGCCCACCATTGGGGAAATTCACGGAAGGTTTTGGTCTTCGGATCAATCGCCCCGTCAAACGTGCCGATGCCCACCTCATAATCGTTGCGCGTATCAATCACCGCAACATCTGGCGCGGCAATCAGCGCGTTCCACTCATGAGGATCGACATAGTGGCCAGTGCCGGCACGCGGATCGACATTGGGTTGACCCATTGTGACGATTTCTTTTTTCAAACGGACTTTCATGCGTTTGAAGGGCATGACGCTGGCTGTGCTCTCTTTATGTTCAAAATCCGAACACCCGGGCAGCGCGGCGATATGGGCCCAAAGACGAGCAATACCCTGTTTCGGCCCAGCCACTGTGCCGTTGATTCCTTCTTTGGCGAGTAAAATTGTGCCTTTGATGCCCTCATGCTCACAAAGTGACACCATAGGCGCGCGCAGCGCGTCGGGATCCTCAAAGCGGGTGAAGTGATAAAGAGCGGAGACCGTAAACATAATTTGGGTCATAATCTGAAGTCGTCACTGCTGCAAGATACATAGCCAAAGCGCCGATGCCGCTTAAAGGGCGCGTTGATAACATTGACCTTATGGGTGTGGGTCATTACCTCTGTGCGCGAAGCTTGGATAGGGGATCCAAATGCGTGCTCTGATTGTGGTTGATGTTCAAAATGACTTTTGTCCGGGTGGCGCATTGGCCGTCGCCGGTGGCGATGAGATTGTGGTGCCAATTAACAATCGGATGGCTGATTTTGACGCTGTAATCCTGACCCAAGATTGGCATCCTGCTGGCCACTCCTCCTTTGCAAGCTCCCATCAGGCGGCCGAATTTTCCACCACTGAGATGCCCTATGGCTCCCAAGTACTTTGGCCAGATCACTGCGTACAAGGCAGTATTGGCGCGGCCTTTCACAAAGATTTGGACATTGATCGCGCTGACTTGATTCTGCGCAAAGGTTATCGGCCAGGCATCGACAGCTATTCTGCTTTTTTTGAAAATGACCGTCGCACAGCGACCGGGCTTGAAGGGTATTTGAAGACCCGCGGGGTTTTCGATGTGACTTTCGTCGGATTGGCGACGGATTATTGCGTTGCGTATTCTGCGCTTGATGCTGCGCGGCTGGGCTTTGCGGTCAGTGTCGACACCGCCCTATGCTGCGCCATTGATATGGGCGGGTCTCTGGATCAAGCACGGAGTGACATGGTGGCAGCGAAAGTGAGCCTTTTATAATGGTAGATATCGCCACCCGAGTGTGGAACCACAAATGGAAAATTGACCCGATCGTGCGGTCGTTGATCGACAACGATTTTTATAAATTGTTAATGTGCCAATCGGTGCTTCGAAATCAGCCAAAAACGCAAGTGACCTTTAGTTTAATCAATCGCTCGAGTGATGTTCGGTTGGCGGAATTGATTGACGAGGGCGAGCTGCGCGAACAATTGGATCATGTACGCTCACTGTCGCTGTCGCGCGGGGAAAGCACATGGATGCGTGGCAATACATTCTATGGTAAACGCCAAATGTTTACGCCCGAGTTTATGGATTGGTTCGAGGCACTTAGATTGCCGGACTATCATCTTGAAAAACGCGATGGGCAATATGAGCTGACTTTTCAGGGCAGTTGGCCTGAGGTAATGCTGTGGGAAATTCCGGCTTTGGCGGTTCTTATGGAACTGCGCGGCCGCGCGGTACTAAGAGATATGCGCCGGTTTGAGATTCAAATTCTCTATGCCCGCGCCATGGCCAAGCTCTGGGAAAAAATAGAGCTCTTGCGCAATATTGATGACTTGCGCCTTGCGGATTTTGGCACGCGCAGGCGCCATTCGTTTTTGTGGCAAGATTGGGCCGTTCAGGCCATGACGGAGGGATTGGGAGACAAGTTTATTGGCACATCCAATTGTTTGATAGCTAAAAATCGTGATTTGGCGGCAATTGGGACCAATGCGCATGAGCTGCCTATGATCTATTCTGCGCTGGCGCCTGATGATCAAGCCCTGCGCCAAGCACCTTATGACGTGCTATCAGATTGGCACGAGGAGCATGATGGCAATTTGCGGATCATCCTACCAGACACCTATGGAACCGAAGGGTTTTTAGACACTGCACCAGATTGGCTGGCCAAATGGACGGGCATGCGCATCGATTCTGGTGATCCCATTCAAGGAGCAGAGCATGCGATAAAATGGTGGAAGAGCCGCAATGAAGATCCCAGTCAAAAACTACTCATTTTTTCTGATGGCTTGGACGTGGACAAGATTGCCGAGCTGCATCGGTTGTTCTCTGGCCGCGTCAGGGTCTCCTTCGGTTGGGGCACGCTGTTGACCAATGACTTCCGCGGTTTGGTGCCAAATGATGCGTTGAAACCATTTTCTTTGGTGTGCAAAGCGGTGTCGGCCAATGGCAAACCGACTGTCAAATTGTCAGACAATCCCAACAAGGCGATGGGTCCAGAAGATGAAGTCGCCCGTTATAAGCGGGTGTTTGGAGTTGGGCGGCAAAACCCGCTAAGCGTCATCGTTTAAGCTGTTGTCAGCCATTGATGTGCCAAATGCAGTGCGCGCTCTGCGTAGCGCCTTTGAATAGGGCTTTTCTTCGGCTGTCGGGCGATCACCCATCCGCAAGAGGCTAGGCCACGCAACATAAGGAAGAATTTGATATCTTCGATCGATGGGGCTTGGCGCAGAGTGCCATAGCCCTCTGCCACTGCGGCGATCAAATCATTTAAGTGAAGTGCGGCGTAATGTTGCGACAGGCAGACCCCTAGATCGTAACTGCGATAGCCAAATCCCGCGTCGTCAAAATCAATCAGCGTTAAACCCGCCTCGGTTTGAAAGACATTTTCTTGCAACGCATCCGCATGAATTAAGCCAAAATTTGCACTCTTCATCGCGCTCAAATGGGCATGAGCGGTCTGTCGGGCATAGACCATGAACATCTTTTCACTGGCCGACAGGGATGGATTGTTCCAAAATCGACCCCAAAAGGGGGACTTTCCCAGCAAACCTGGCAAATCCCAAGCGGCGCGTGTCAGGTCGTCCGTTTTTATTCGATCGCTGGTGTCATGCAGCTCGGCCAAGAGACGGCCTACTTGGTGGTAAAGATCACAATGAGCTGTGACATCCGCGTCAATGGGGCTGTCCATAGCCCCGATCGGCGTGCCCTCTACCCAGGTAATTACAGAGACAAAGCGTCCATCTGCCAATTGCGCCAATAGTGATCCATCCATCTGCGCGAGTGGTTTGGGGCAGGCAAAATTTGCCTCCGCCAAACGCTGCATCCAGCGTAACTCTGACAAGATTGACGTTTCGCTTTGATATGCCGCCCGATGCAGGCGCATCGCCATTGGCGTAGCGTCGCGCAGGATTTTATAAACTGCGTTTTCCCTCTCAGCGATCAGCTGTATCTGCCCATTTGCGCCCCATTTGGCGGCTATTGCTGGAAGATCAATCATGTTTTGAGGGCAGCCTGCAAGATGTCACAGGCCATGGCGACATTCTCGTTGGAAAAGGGCATCGGCGGACGCAGTTTCAAAATATTGCGGTTTCGTCCTGTCCGCCCCATCAACAGACCATGATTGCGCGCGTATTCGACCACATGGGCCGCCAAGTCTGCATCGGCTGCACCATCTGTTTCCAATTCCAAAGCTAAAAACAAACCACGTCCGCGCCGGCTGGCGATGCTGGGGTGGTCAATGGAGTGCAGCTCGTGCAAAAAAACCGCACCGACGCTCTTGGCATTTTCTATCAAATTGTCATGTTCGATGACGTCCAAAGTGGCCGCAGCCGCGGCGCAGCTTACTGGATTGCCACCAAAGGTGTTGAAATAGCCAAAAGCGCTGCGAAATTCAGCCATGACTTCCGCGCGGGCGACCACAGCAGCAACTGGATGCCCGTTGGCCATCGGCTTGCCCAATGTCACAACATCAGGCGATATGCCCAACCACTCATGACCCCACCAGCTCTCACCGCATCTGCCAAACCCGGGTTGAACCTCATCTGCAATCAAAATCCCTCCCGCGGCTTTGACCACTTGCTCTGCTGGCTTCATAAAATTTCTTGGTAAATCTGGCAGACCTTCATTGGCGAAGGTTGGGCAAAATACAAAACCTGAAAACCTATGGCCTGAGGCCTCTAGATCGTCAATGGCAGTTTGCAGTTCCTGCGCGAAGGCCACGGCTTGACCATCTGCTGTGCCGCCAACTGGCCGCAGGCTGTCTGGGGCAGGAATATGGCGGATATGGCTGGCATAGCCCCCGATGGGTGGCTTGCGCGAGGAGAGCTGTGATACGGCCATCGTATTGCCATGGTAGGTGTTATCTGTGGCGATTAGTCCAGTTTTTCCAGTCATTGCTTGGGCCATGCGCAGGGCAATGTCATTGGCTTCTGACCCGCTGCAGACCATGATGACCTGATCCAACTGCGTTTGAAATTTGGCGGTGAGTCGCTCGCAATAGTCCACGATTCCAGAGTGCAAATAGCGGGTATGAGTGTTCAGCTTCGCTGCCTGTGTTGCAATGGCTGCCACGACATGGGGGTGACAATGGCCAACATGCGGCACGTTGTTATAGCAATCGAGATATTTACACCCGTCCGCATCCCATGCCCAAACACCTTCGCCTTTGACCAAATGCACTGGGGAGTCATAAAATGTGGGTACATTTAGCCCTAATACTGCGGCACGCCGCTCCGCAAGATCACTCGACATCTTTCACCTTTCCGCGCAGGGATTTGACAACACC
>JAKMFM010000162.1 GCA_022425445.1 Planktomarina sp. | reverse complement strand
TCTTTGACAGGCTATCGCGTGATTACGGGATCCCACCGGGGGTCTTGCTGGCCTTTTGGGCGTTTGAGACAGATTTTGGTGTCAATCAAGGCAATTTCAACACGCTCAATGCACTGCTCACCTTGTCCCAGGATTGCCGGCGCCCTGAGTTGTTTCGCCCGCAAGTTTTTGCAGCGCTAGAGCTATATGCTCGCGGTGATTTTGATCCGCGTGAAACCAAAGGCGCATGGGCCGGTGAGATTGGGATGATCCAAATGCTGCCCGAAGACATTCTGGACAGTGGCTCCGACGGGGATGGCGATGGCCGCGTGGATCTGCAAAACTCTGCTGAAGATGCACTGATGAGTGGCGGTCATATGCTGCGCCGATTGGGCTGGCAAGCCGATGCCCCATGGTTGCAAGAAATTGAACTGCCTGAAGATCTTGATCTAACCCTTACCGGGCTGGACAAAAGCCTGCCCGTCGCGCGCTGGCAGGCGCTTGGGGTGACAGGACGGCATGGCCCGTTGCAGCCCAGCGCTGGTCAGGCTTCTGTATTGCTGCCAGTTGGACATAAGGGCCCCGCCTTTCTGACCTATCCAAATTTCAACGTCTACTTTGAATGGAACCAGAGCTTGGTCTATGTCACCACAGCCGCCTATTTCGCGACGCTGCTGTCGGGCGCCCCGCGGTTTGACCCCGGAACACCAGACGCGGGCTTGGCCGGACAAGATATGCGAGCGTTGCAAAAAAAACTAGTCGCTCGCGGCCATGATGTTGGTAAAGTCGATGGGATCTTAGGATCCAAAACCCGCGCGGCTGTGCAATCGGAGCAAGAAAGGCTCAACTTACCCGCCGATGCGTGGCCGACCCCAAGTTTGCTTGCCCGGCTGTAAGGTCGTCTTGCAGCATTCCACGGCGCTAAGCCACCAGTTGTTCGGCTTTCTTTAGGTCAACCGAAACCAACTGGCTGACCCCTTGCTCCGCCATGGTCACACCAAACAGACGGTCCATACGCGCCATGGTCACCGCATGGTGGGTGATGATCAAAAACCGCGTGTCGGTCCTGCGAGTCATCTCGTCAAGCAAATCGCAAAATCTTGTGACATTTGCATCATCTAAGGGCGCATCCACCTCATCCAAAACACAAATCGGTGCCGGATTGGCCAAAAAGACCGCGAAGATAAGCGCCATCGCTGTCAAAGTTTGCTCGCCACCCGACAAGAGCGAAAGGGTTGAGAGTTTCTTACCTGGTGGTTGACACAAAATTTCAAGCCCAGCATCCAACGGATCATCGCTTTCCACCAAATCCAAATTGGCCTCGCCACCGCCAAACAAATGCGAAAATAGCGTGCCAAAGTTACGATTCACCTCATCAAAAGCGGTCAACAAACGTTCGCGGCCCTCTTTGTTGAGGCTTGCTATCCCACCGCGAAGCGTTTTGATTGCCTCTTCCAAATCAGTTTTCTCTTTGGTGAGCATGTCAAATTCCGTGCGCACTTCTTGAGAATCTTCTTCCGCCCGCAGGTTGACCGCGCCAAGTGCGTCTCTCTGTCGGCGCAAACGCGCCACTTCCGCCTCCACCTGTTCAGCAGGCGGCATTTTTTGAGGATCCACCTCCAATTGCTCGAGCAGGCTTTGCGGCTCCGTTTGCAACTCCTCACGAATACGCTCTGCTGCCAAACCCACAGCCACCAAAGCCGCCTCAGAACGCGCCTCTGCGCCAGCCCGTTTCTCGCGGCTTTCTGTAGCCAGGCGGCCTGCATCTCGCTCGGCCTCAGACGCCGCGCGCATCTCCGTTTCGGCCCTCGCCAAGTTATCAGCGGCCAATTTTCGGCGGGTTTCAGCGTCCTCCAGAGCGGAGATAAGTTCTGTACGCTGACGTCTAATGTTATTGGGTTCTGCGAGCGCGCTCACCAATTCCGATTCAGCTTTGCTGTGGCGCTGCTCCAGTTCGACAGCGCGCGTTTTGGCGTTTCCCAAACGCTGCTGCCAGCTGTCAATATCTTTGGTCAATGCCGCAATGCGTTTGACTCGCGCTTCGCCATCATTGCGCAGCTCATGATGAGCCGCGCGCCGGCTCATCATGGTGACGCGGCTGGCTTCAACCGTCAGGCGAATGTCTTCCACCCGTGCCCGCGCCGCAGCAAGATCTTCCAAACCTTCTCGAAGGGTTTGCGCTTCACGCAACTGCACGCGGGCTTCTCCCGCCTCTTCCCCGTAGCGCGTAACCGCCAATGCCAGCGCCTCAACACGTCCGCCGGCAAGATTGCGTTCCGCCTCAGCCCGAGACACTGCACGCCCCGCATCGGCCATCATACGATCTGCGACCTGTCGAGCCTGGCGGGTCTCTTGGTCAGTTTTGGTCAGAGCTTCCAGTTGCTCAACCAGCGTTTGATGAGCGGTTTCCGCTTCGCTTGCCGCCGCCTGCGCCGCAGCCAATTGCACTTGCAATGTCTCAAGGCGATTGCGTTGCTCAAGCGCCAAAGCCGCCGCAGAAGGCGCATCCTTGGCTTGAGCGCGAAACCCGTCCCAACGCCACAGATCCCCATCTCGGCTGACCAGCCTTTGCCCCGGCAACAAAGACCCATGCAGCCGCGCGCCCTCCTCAGCTGTCACAAGGCCAACTTGTGCAATCCTGCGATTCAGCACGCCGGGAACAGTGACGTATTGCCCAAAACTTTCAACGCCCTCTGGCAAGCGCGGCGGGGTGTCATACTCGAGAAGCTGCGCCCAGCCCGAACGTCCCTCAGAAGTCACTGCCGGGGCTTTGAGATCATCGGCCAACGCGGCGCCTAAAGCCTTTTCATATCCATTATCAACTTGCACTTGATCAAGCACCTGGTCTCCCTGACCTCGATTGCGTTCCACCAATTTCGCCAGAGCAGACACTTCCGCCTGTAATGCATTGACGACCCCATTCGCCTCAGATCTGGCCGTTCGGGCGCTGTTTTCTTGGTTCAGGCAGTCCGCACGACGTGCCTCAGCCTCAGCCAAAGCCGTTTCAGCCTGCGCGACGGCCTCAACTGCGGCCGCCTCGTCGATATGGGCTTTCTCATAGGCTGCGGAGGCGTTGCTGGCCTGTGTGCTGGCCTCAGCCACCGCATCCTTGGCATTGAGTTCTTCGGCTTCAGCCTTGGTCAAGCGTTTTTGAGCATCCTCAAAGAACCGATCGGCTGATTGATGGCTGGCGGCCAGCCGCGCGACGTCTTCGGTGATCTGGGACAATTCCGATTCACGATCATGCAACACTGCTGCCGCTTGGGAGGCCTCGCCGGCCGCTTTTTGTACTTTCTCGCTCTGCCCCGCCCCAGCCTCTTCAAGCTCTGCCAGTTCCGCGCGCAGACGCGCGATTGTGTCACCCGCATCTGAATTTAGGCTTTGCTCTCGCACCATATCGGCCGAAAGTTGGGCGATGCGTTGTTCCAAAGTGTGTATGGTTTGCTCAGCTCGTGTTGCTTGATCGCTGAGCGTGTCTTTTTGCACGTTCAACCGCTGCAACACCGCATTGGCGATGGCCTCTTCCTCACGCAGAGGAGGCAGAGTCGCCTCGCAAACTTCCCGCGCCTTCACAGATTTCTGAACCGTGGTTTCGGCTTGCGCCGCGGTCAGCGTACTGGCACGCAGAGCCTCTTCGGCTGCTGCGCGGGCCTCTTCTGCCTCTTGCCACCGGCGATAGAGTAAGAGCCCTTCGGCCAATCGCAGACTGGCCCCCAACTCCCGATATCGTGCGGCTTGTTTCGCCTGCCGCGCCAATTGGGAGAGTTGATTGGCCAATTGTTCGATCACGTCATCAACTCGCGAAAGATTCGTTTCAGCGCCGCGCAATTTCAGCTCGGCTTCATGCCGCCGGGCATAGAGACCCGATATCCCGGCCGCCTCTTCCAAAATACGACGGCGCGCCTTGGGTTTGGCATTAATCAGTTCACTGATTTGGCCCTGCCGAACGAGAGCAGGAGAATGGGCGCCAGTGCTTGCGTCGGCAAAGAGCATTTGCACATCCCGCGCCCGCACATCTTTACTATTGGCCTTATAAGCAGAGCCAATATCACGGGTGATGCGGCGGACCACATCCAATAGATCATTTTCATTAAAGCTCGCAGGCGCCAGGCGTTTGGAATTATCGATTTGCAAGCTGACTTCTGCAAAATTACGGGCCGGGCGTGTGGCTGTTCCCGCGAAGATCACATCTTCCATACCGCCACCCCGCATGGCCGTCGGGCGGTTCTCGCCCATAACCCAGCGCAATGCCTCGAGTAAATTTGATTTTCCACAGCCATTGGGGCCAACCACCCCGGTCAACCCATCTGCAATAATTAAATCTGTGGGGTCCACGAAGCTTTTGAACCCGTTCAACCTTAATTTAGAAAACCGCACCGAAACTCGCCCTCGTGATTCTTCTGACATGAGTGTGCCGAAGCGCAAGGGGCGGAGTCAACGCCGAGGACCCTTATCCTGTGGTTTCCGACTGACTTATCCACAATATATTGAGGTTTCGGCGCGCAACTGCAGATAAGACCGCCGCTCGGACGCGATGACTGTTTTCAGGGATGTCTGGCGCGGTTACTCGCCAGCTTCCCTATTTTTATTGGCGGCGCGATGGCTGTTGAGCCAGTCAAAGGCATCGGAAATATCGAATTGACCCATCAATTTTTGAAGATCCACCTTTTTGGGCTGGGCCGCCGGCTCTGGCGCAGACGCCTGCTCAGGCTGGGATTGCAGACATCCCGTTAAAACGGTTGCCAAAACGGCCCAAATCATCACTTTTTTCATAACAAATTCCAAAAATGGTTACATGCTGCCCATGCAGCACCGGCCTTCTTGTCGTAAGTCAAGCGGCGGCTTGTGTTACCCCAGCATTTGGGCCAGCCTTTTCGTCAAAGCGGCACGAAAGATATCTACGCATAATAAAAGATTTCTACGCACGAAAACAGGAGAGAGCTGTGTTTGATTTAGAACTGAGCGGTAAAGTGGCCCTTGTGACCGGCGGCAGCGATGGCTTGGGGCGCGCTGCGGCGCACCGGCTGGCGCTGGAAGGGGCTTTGGTCGTGGTCTGCGGCCGGCGGGCTGCCCATGCGCAACAGGCCGCACAAGACATCACAGCCGCGGTGCAAGCCACAAGCAATCAAAGCGGCCGGGTTGTCGGACTGAGTGCAGATGTCACAAATTCCGATCACTGTGACGCGCTGATCGCTGAAATTTTGCACCATCACGGCGGGATCGATATTTTAGTCAATAACGCCGGCGCATCCGCTGCCATGGGTTTGGCTTTGGTGGTGGATGATCTGTGGATGTCAGATTTTAATCTCAAGGTCATGGCGGCCGTGCGCTTATCGCGGCTTGCCATCCCGATTATGGCGAAGCGCGGTGGCGGGGCAATTGTCAATGCCAGCATTGGTGGCGGCAAGGCGCCAAATGCCGGCGCGTTGCCCACAAGCGTCATGCGCGCCGCGGGGTTAAATTTAACAAAATCATTGGCGCAAGAATTTGCCTCCAGCAACATCCGCGTCAATGCGATTTGCATTGGATATTTGAAATCTATGCAGTGGATCCGCCGGGCTGAAAATGGCGATCCGAGTTCAATATACGAAAATTTCTCCCAAAAAATTCCAATGGGACGCATGGGCGAGGCTGAAGAATATGCCGATCTTGTAGCATTTTTGAGTTCGAAACGGGCCTCCTACATCACCGGCACAGCCGTAAATCTTGATGGCGGGCTTTGTCCGGTCTTATAGGTACCAAAGCGCAGCGCAACCGCAGGGACTGTTGCCTCTGCCGTTTATATAAAGTGAAAAATATCGATGGACTACAGCGTTGGCTTTTGGTTTTTCGCGACCCTGGCGGCAATTGCGGTTGGGCTCGGCAAAGGAGGGCTTCCGGTTGTCGCGGCCTTGGCCGTGCCGAGCCTGTCGCTGTTCATGCCGCCCATTGCCGCTGCCGGCTTGCTTCTGCCGGTCTACATCGTCTCCGATGCCTTTGCACTGATCGCCTATCGTCGAGCGTTTAACCGGCAGGTGCTGAAAATCGCCTTAATAGGAATGACCCTGGGTGTGGGGATTGGCAGTGTTACGGCACATCTCATTATCGAGTGGGTGATCACAGTGCTGATTGGCATGATGGGCGGGCTTTTTGCTCTGCGGATGCTCACGCAAAGGGGCGATCCGGCCAAGAAACCTATCTATACAGGTCACGGAGTGTTCTGGACAACCATCGCCGGCTTCACCAGCTTCATCAGCCACAACGGCGGCCCGCCTTGGCAAATTTTTACCCTCCCATTGAAATTGCAAAAATCAGTCTTCGTTGGGACTTCGGTCATTGCCTTTTCTTATTGCAACGCCATCAAGCTGATCCCCTATATTTGGCTTGGGGAAGTCAATATGCAAAGCTCTTTCGTCTCGCTCTTTTTAATGCTCCCCGCCGCCCTTGCGGTATATCTCGGGGTATTTTGGGTCAAAAAAATTCCCGAAGCCCTGTTTTTCAAGCTCGTCACCTGGGCCTTGATGATCATCTCGATTAAATTGATCTGGGACGGCCTATCGGACAGCCCGCTGGCAGGCGGAGGGTTCTTTTAGGGGCTGTTGCGGATAGGTATCTAGGCATAGTGCGTTCAGACTTTATCACACCGATTGCTAATCAGGCTTGGCGTTATAAAGGACGCCAAATGACCCCCCGATATCCAAGCATAACCTCAACTGGGCGGCACAGCCGGGGCGGCACAAAAAGCTCCTAAAACCTTGCCTTGGCCCTCTTGCCTC
>JAKMFM010000211.1 GCA_022425445.1 Planktomarina sp. | reverse complement strand
GGACAAATTTGCGCAACAGGGGCCAAAGAATGATCAAATCAAAGGTTGTGTCATGACTGTGTGCATTCTGGGGGCTGGTGCCTTTGGCACGGCACTGGCGGTTGCCCTGTCGGATCGCCATGACGTTTACCTCTGGGGCCGGAATGGGGTCGCACTTCGTGAGATGGCGCAGAGCCGCAAATCGTCTCGGTTGCCAAATGTGACCTTAGTTGAAAATATCACGGTGACCGCCGAAGCCAAAACAGCTTTGCAAGGCGCGGATTTCATATTGAGTGCTATTCCATTGCAAGCGACCCATGCGGCCTTGAGCGCGCTCACGCCGTTGTTTGCCGGGCAACCTTTAATCGGGTGCAGCAAGGGGGTGGATTTGACAACCGGTCTCGGAGGCTATTCGGTGCTGCGATCGGTTTATAAGGCGGGCCCTTCGGGCGTGCTCACGGGTCCAAGCTTTGCCGTAGATATTGCTGGAGGTTTGCCAACAGCTTTGACCCTTGCCGCTGAGGCGCAAGAGGATGTCAGTGCGTGGCAAGCGGCTTTATCCACTGAAACCTTACGGCTTTATACCTCGGGGGATCCACTTGGGGCTGAGCTTGGTGGGGCGTTGAAAAATGTCATTGCCATCGCCTGTGGTGCCACTATTGGAGCAGGGCTTGGGCAGAGCGCACGAGCGGCGCTAATCACCCGGGGGCAGGCCGAAATTATGCGCTATGCGGTCAAACTTGGCGCGCAGCCAGAAACTTTGGCGGGTTTGTCTGGCTTTGGCGATCTTTGCCTCACCTGCACATCAGAAAAATCACGAAACTATCAATTTGGCCTGGCTCTTGGTCAGGGCCAGGCTTTTGATAACGCCGTCACGGTAGAAGGCAGGGCCACGGCCTTGGCCCTTTTGCCGATCATGGAGCGGCTTGATATCGATATGCCGATCACAAAAGCGGTTGCGGGCCTGTGTTCGGGTACGATAACTGTTTCGCAAGCTTTGGCAGCTCTCATGGCGCGGCCTCTCAGAAAGGAAATATGATGCGTGTTGCTGTTATCACCCGCGATAAACCAGGACATTTACACCTGCGTGTGGAAACCCGTGACGCGCATTTGGCCTATATCAAAGAGACCGGCATTGTCGAAATGGCGGGACCGTTTTTGGACGACGCAGAGCAAATGTGCGGCTCTCTGATTGTTTTGGAAGTTGAAACTATGGCCGCAGCACAGGCTTGGGCTGAGAACGATCCCTATAACAAAGCTGGATTGTTCGAAAGCGTGACCTTGAGCCAGTGGAAGAAAGTCATCGGCTAATGGCCTATTGGTTGTTCAAATCAGAACCAGAGACCTGGTCTTGGGCAGATCAACAGGCGAAAGGGGCGGCCGGAGAAGAATGGGATGGCGTGCGAAATTATCAGGCACGCAATAATATGCGCGCGATGCAACTGGGCGATCAGGCGTTCTTCTACCATTCGCAAAGTGAGAAGGCGATTGTGGGTATTGTGGAGGTCTGCGCGTTGTCGCATCAAGACAGCACAACTGAAGATCCGCGGTGGGAGTGTGTCGATATCCACGCTATCAGATCATTGACCAAACCGGTCACCCTGCAGGTGTGTAAAGCAGATCCTCGATTGGCGGATATGGCCTTGGTGAAATACACACGGCTTTCGGTGCAACCGGTTCGTGCTGAAGAGTGGGAGATTATTTTGGAACTGTCGCAGCAGTGAGACACGGGATGTCGCGACCCGTTACATATAATTTAATACTTGCAACATAGGCCGATTGTAATACGGAGACCTAGTAGGGAAATTTTCAATGTATTGGTGGCGGCGTCCGCGTCATTTGTTTTTGGAGCCATTTGGTACATGGTTTTGTCTGACCTATGGATGACCGCCTCTGGTGTGGCGCGCGATGCAGCTGGCAAACCGTTGAATTCTTCAAACCCACGCCCCTATATTCTTAGTGCCATCTCGGCGATTGTGGTCGCAGGGATGATGCGCCATGTGCTCGCGGCCAGTGGCGTGACCTCAATCCCTTCGGGCGCGATTGGAGGGTTTGGCATTGGCGCATTTTGGATTGTGCCATGGATCATGATGAGCAACGAATTTGCAGGCAAGCCGTTTCAATTGACGGTTATTGATGGTGGCTATGCTGTGATCGGTTGCACTCTCATGGGCGCCGTTTTAATGGCATTTTGATCCCTAGGTTGCACCGGTAAAACCGTGTAGATTACGCAAGTTTAGCCCTTGATCTTTGGGGATCAAAGCTCATATGCAAAAGCCAGGCAACGAGGAGCTCCAAAGATGACCAAAGCCCTAACCCGAATTCAGGAATTCCTCAAATTGGAAGCCAGTGCCGGTTTGGTGCTGATGGCCATGGCGCTCTTGGCTATGCTCTTTGCCAACACCGCCCTCGCTCCGATCTATTCTGGAATATTGGACACCAATGTTCGGATCGGGATCGCCAGTTTTGAAATTTCAAAACCAGCACTCTTGTGGATCAATGACGGGCTCATGGCGATTTTCTTTTTTCTGGTCGGGCTTGAGATCAAACGTGAAGTTCTCGCCGGTGAACTGTCGAGCTTTGATAAGGCGGCCCTGCCGATCATAGCTGCACTCGGCGGAATGGCTGTACCTGGATTGGTCTATTTTTTCATCAACTCGGGCTCCCCGGAAACCCTGGTCGGTTGGGCTATTCCAACGGCCACAGATATCGCTTTTGCGCTTGGAATTTTGGCTTTGGTGGGCAGCCGTGCACCTTTGGCACTGAAAGTCTTCCTCTTGGCCGTTGCCATTATTGACGATCTTGGCGCAATTGTAATCATTGCGGTATTTTACACCTCAGATTTGTCCTCGAATGCGCTGATGCTTGCGCTGCTTGGGTTTGCACTGGCTGTCGGATTGAACCGCGCCGGGGTGAAACGCCCGGCACCATATGTTTTACTTGGTGTCTTGATGTGGGTTTTCGTTTTGAAATCTGGCGTGCATGCAACCCTGGCTGGCGTTATGATCGCCTTGACTATTCCAATGAAGCGCGAGGATGGCGACCACTCCTTGCTCCATCATCTTGAGCATGCTTTGCATCCCTGGGTTGCCTATATGATTTTACCAATTTTTGCATTTGCCAACGCAGGGGTTACACTCACCGGCTTGACCTGGGCCGTTTTTGCACAACCTTTGACCGTAGGTATTGCCGCTGGACTATTCATTGGAAAACAGATTGGGGTCATGGGCGCGACAGTTCTAGCGGTCAAAACAGGGTTTGCGCGTTTGCCACAGGATGTCACTTGGCGGCATATCTATGGCATTGCTGCGCTGACAGGGGTCGGTTTTACCATGAGCCTTTTCATTGGATCTCTGGCCTTCGGTGCGGACGACAAGATGAATGCCGTGCGCTTGGGGGTATTGCTTGGATCTGTGGTTTCGGGCCTATTTGGCTATGCGATCTTAAGAACCGCGCCGCAAAAAGCGTCTCTTGCAGAAAACAGCCATGCTGCGGGCTAAGACGCTTCACAATGCAATTGTTTTTGATGTCACAGCTCGCGCCGATGTCGTGCTATGCTGCTTTGCGCGCTCAAATTTCAAGGCGTTGCTAGACCGCAGCCCGCGTCTCGTGAGCCACCGGCAGCCAAAGAGATCTTTAACTCTAAAAAAGACCGGCTTGGCCATCATCGCAGCATGGGTGCGGTTTTTGGTATTGAGTTTGCGGCAAAGCGTTTTCACATGCAGTTTGATCGTGACTTCTTGCAGCTCCAAATCGCGGGCGACCGGAAGGAGTGCTTCTGGTTCATCAAGATGATCGACAATGAAGGTCAATGTATCCATCAACTTCGTGGCCTGCGATGTGAGATCATTTTTGAACAATACCTCTGTTTTAGGTGCGATTCGGAACAGATTTGCGTAGAAAATTAGAGTAACTTGCATCTTGTTCAGGGCTGCAAGAGACCAAGTTCTACGAATGATATTCAGGTTTTTTGGGGTCATAAATTGTTTTCGGGTATATTTTTTAATTATATTTCCGTTAGTTGCCAGATTCATGTAGGGGGACAACCCAATTTTCCCAGTCATTAGAATAGGGCGTAGATACCAAAATATAGGATATATCACCAAACCATTGGACAATGCGATCTCTGCGAAGACCTAAGGCCAGCTCTGCCCAATTTTGTCTCGGGCTCTCGAGATATGTTACGATTTTTTTCTTAATCAGAGGCCTTCTCGTGAAAATAGTGCCGTGGGGCCTGCCCCTCGTCGATCATGCGCCTGCCAGGATATGATTGACGCAGACAGCCCCGTTCATATACAAAATCAACGAAAATTACCGAGATACTTTTTTGTAGCGTAAAAAAAGTATCACTCTTTGTGGCAATAATATTTGTGACGGGATGGGTAATAGCTCATTCATCGAAGACTGGTTGAACGACCAACCGCGATTTCAGGGAGGAAAACA
>JAKMFM010000197.1 GCA_022425445.1 Planktomarina sp. | reverse complement strand
TTTTTTCGATAAGATCTGCGGTTCTTTCGAGTTTTCTCATCTGCACCCCTTTCATCTTTCTCATTCAGCTCTAAACTCTGATCTCCGAGTCGGAAAGGTGAATGCGATGAAGAAGGACGATCCCTTCGGTTTTGATATGTCCGTATCCACGGCCAAAAAGAACAACCCACGCGGCCGCCGGGGCATGTCAGGCGCTTTCGAGACCTCAACACGCAAATGCGAACATGCGGGCTGTGTCGAATCCGGGAAATATCGCGCGCCCAAATCGCCAGATATTTTGGACGATTACTTTTGGTTCTGCAAAGAGCATGTGCGTGAATATAATCTGAAATGGAACTTCTTCGATGGGAACACCGAAGAGGAACTGCAAAGTCAATTGGACAGTGATCGCGTGTGGGACCGCAAAACCAAGCCATTTCGATCGACCGAAGAACAACGGGCATGGGCCCGCCTTGGCGTGGACGACCCGCATCAGGTTTTGGGCGCCAATGCGACGCAAAATCCTGGAAAATCGATCACAGGGGCCACCCGTAAATTGCCATCCTCGGAACGTCGCGCGCTGGATATATTGGAAGCGAAAGATCACTGGACCAAGGCTGAAATTCGCAAGGCCTATAAATCACTGATCAAGGTTCTACATCCCGATATGAACGGCGGCGACCGCAGTCAGGAAGAGCAGCTGGGCGAAGTGGTCTGGGCCTGGGATCAAATCAAAGACAGCCGCAGCTTTAAATGAACCAAATTGCGCCGTTTTAGCGGCCAACCCACCGCATCAAGGAACCCAATTCAAGAAAAACATAGGGCCAGCAGGCTCATGGCGCAGCGCAGTTTGGATTTTGTCTTTCCCTTGCCCTTTGCCGCATTATGTTGCACCAAAAGCCCGGCGCACTGCCGGGGTACAAAGGAATAAGGCTATGGCTGACACAAGTTTAGATATCGACACACATCCAACACAAGATATTTCGGTCCGCGAGGTATTTGGAATTGACTCAGATATGGTCGTGAAAGGCTTTGCCGATCGCACGTCCCGCGTGCCAGATATCGACAGCACCTATAAATTTGACCCGGACACCACCTTGGCCATCCTCGCGGGCTTCGCCTACAATCGCCGGGTTATGATCCAAGGCTATCACGGCACAGGAAAATCGACCCATATCGAACAGGTCGCCAGCCGGTTGAACTGGCCGGCCGTTCGGGTCAATCTCGACAGCCATATCAGCCGTATCGACCTGATCGGTAAAGACGCCATCAAGCTGAAAGACGGCAAGCAAGTCACCGATTTTCAGGAAGGAATTTTACCCTGGGCCCTGCGCAACCCGACTGCGATCGTCTTTGATGAATATGATGCCGGGCGCGCGGATGTTATGTTCGTGATCCAACGTGTTTTGGAAGTGGACGGCAAATTGACCTTGCTGGACCAAAACCAGGTGATCAACCCACACCCTTATTTCCGTATTTTTGCGACTGCAAATACCGTGGGCCTTGGCGACACCACCGGGCTTTACCACGGAACACAGCAAATCAACCAAGGGCAAATGGACCGGTGGAGCCTCGTGTCCACCTTGAACTACCTCTCCGTAGAAGCCGAAGCGGCCATCGTTCTTGCAAAAAATCCGCATTACAATACCGAAAGCGGTCGCCGCACCATCAAGCAGATGGTCACTGTCGCCGATCTCTCGCGCACAGCCTTCAAAAATGGCGATCTGTCCACTGTCATGTCGCCGCGTACGGTCATCGCTTGGGCGCAAAATGCTGAAATTTTCCGCAACGTTGGCTATGCTTTCCGCCTGAGTTTCCTAAACAAATGCGATGAGCTGGAACGCCAAACGGTCGCCGAATTCTACCAGCGCTGCTTTGACGAAGAATTGCCAGAATCGGCCGTATCGACAAGCATGTCGTAGGCCTCCAATTCAGCGGGCCCCAAGTGGATCATATTGATGCAAAATAACGACAATCCTGCCGATCCGTTCAAAAAGGCACTGGCCGAAGCGACCAAGGTTATGGCCGATGACGCTGAGCTGTCGGTGACCTATTCGGTGGATCCGCCAGGCTCTACCCACGACTCCATTCGGCTGCCTCAGGTCAGCCGGCGGATGACTGCGCAAGAGGTGCGTTTGGCTCGCGGCACCGCTGACGCTTTGGCGCTGCGCCATAAATTCCACGACGCCAGCACGTTCGACCGCTATGTCCCCCAAGGGCAAATGGCCCGCGACATCTACGACGCGATGGAAACAGCGCGCTGCGAAGCGGTTGGCGGCCGCGCCATGCCAGGCACCCACACCAATATTGACGCAAAAATTGAGAATGAAGCTTTGCGACAGGGTTTTGGCGATATTCGCGAAGCAAGCCAAGCTCCCCTGGCCACGGCCGCCGGCTATCTTGTGCGCCATCTTGCCACCGGGCGCGACCTGCCCCCTGATGCTGCCAATGTAATGAATCTCTGGCGCGACTTCATCGAAGGGCAAACCGACGGCAGTCTCGGCACCATCGAGGATATTTTGGCGGATCAAGCGGAATTTGCAAAATTCACCCGCAAGATCATTCGCGATTTGGGCTATGGGGACCAGCTCGGGGACGATCCCGATTTGGAAGACGAGGACGCCGAGGATCAGGCTGACGCGGAAGACGATCAAGAGGATCAACCAGACAGCACCGGCGAAGATGATGATGCTGAAGAACAAGATGATGCCAATCCAGAGCAAAACCAAGACAAGCAGCAAGATGCCTCTACCGCGCAAGTCTCGATGGATGACATGGCCGACAGCGATATGGGTGAGGAAATGGAGCTGCCGGAGGGCGAAGCGCCTTTGGAGCCACCCGCACCGCAACCTGTCTCGGACGCAGACCCTCAATATATGGTATATCGCACGGAATTTGATGAGGAAATTAGAGCCGAAGATTTGGCAGAACCGCAAGAGCTTGAGCGTCTTCGGGCCTATCTCGATCAACAGCTCGAACCTCTGAAAGGTGCCGTCAGCCGTCTGGCCAACAAGCTACAGCGCCGGTTGCAGGCGCAACAAAATCGCAGTTGGGAGTTCGATCTTGAAGAGGGCACTTTGGACGCAGGCCGTCTCGCGCGGGTGATCGCCAATCCGACGACTCCCCTGTCGTTTAAGGTCGAAAAAGATACTAAATTCCGTGACACTTGTGTGACACTCCTGCTGGACAATTCGGGCTCTATGCGTGGCCGTCCCATCTCCATCGCGGCGATCTGCGCAGATGTCTTGGCCCGCACCTTAGAGCGCTGCAGCGTGAAGGTTGAGATTTTGGGCTTCACAACCCGTGCATGGAAAGGCGGGCAAAGCCGTGAGGAATGGCTCGCAGAAGGCCGCCCGCAGGGGCCTGGCCGCCTCAACGATCTGCGCCACATCATCTACAAAAGCGCCGATGCCCCTTGGCGCCGCGCCCGACCAAATCTTGGGTTGATGATGAAAGAAGGACTGCTCAAAGAGAATATCGACGGCGAGGCCCTCGAGTGGGCGCATCGCCGCATGGCCGTACGCCACGAGTCTCGGAAGATTTTGATGGTGATTTCCGATGGAGCGCCGGTCGATGACAGCACGCTTTCGGTCAATCCAGCCAATTATCTTGAAAAACATCTACGAGATGTGATTGCCATGGTCGAGAAACGCCGGCTGGTTGAGCTCCTGGCGATTGGCATTGGCCATGACGTGACACGCTATTATGACCGCGCCGTCACCATCACCGATGTGGAACAATTGGCCGGCGCTATGACCGAACAGCTCGCAGCCCTGTTTGAAAGTGACGCGCGCGCCCGCGACCGCGTTATGGGCCTCAAACGGACCGGATAAGTCAAAATCGCAAATTGTCCATTGCCGCAATGCCGGTCATGGCTCAATCTGCACGCGTCATCTGCTGCTGAGCCGGGAGCCATTCCATGTTTCAAACCTTCGATTCCACCACCTTTCCCGAACAAGGCCCGCCACGCCTGGCCCGATTGCGTGGCTGGATGCAACAACAGAAATTGAATGGCTTTATCGTCCCACGGGCTGACCGTCATCAAGGCGAATATGTGGCCCCCTGCGATGAGCGCCTGTCTTGGCTCACCGGATTTACCGGATCCGCTGGATTTGCCTGCATTTTGGACTCCAGTGCTGGGATCTTTGTCGATGGGCGCTATCGGTTACAAGTATGTGAACAGGTGGCAGAAGAGTTCACGCCGGTCCATTGGCCAGAAACAACATTACATGAATGGCTAGTGGGCCATGCCGCGCCCGGCACGATTATAGGATTTGATCCTTGGCTTCATACGGTCAAGCAGATCGAAACTCTGCGCATAGGCTTAGAGGGCAGCGGTATTTCATTGGTGGCCTGTTCCAATGGGGTCGACGCCATTTGGACAGATCGGCCGGCCCCACCAAACGCACCGGCCTGGGCGCATCCGCCACATCTTTGTGGCGACGCCGCTGAAGACAAAACCCGCCGCCTCGGTGCCGCCATTGCAGCGCAAGCGGCGCAAACAGCTGTGATCACCCTGCCAGACAGCCTGTGTTGGCTCCTCAATCTGCGTGGCAGCGATGTGCCGCGGACGCCGATTGTCCATTGCTTTGGACTCTTATCCGCCAATGGTGAGGTGACACTCTTTGGCGATGAAATAAAATTTGCAGATGTGGTCCTGCCAGAGACTGTCACACTTGCCCCGTGGGACGCCTTTCCGAGATGTCTTACAGATCTCACGGACACGGTTTTGATCGAGCCTGCCTCCCTGCCTCAAGCCGCTTTCGATGCCCTGTCGGCCGGTCACGCTCAGATTTTGCGCGGTCTGGACCCCTGTAGCCTGCCGAAAGCCTGCAAGACGCGCACCGAACTGGATGGCTGCCGGGCAGCGCATCTGCGTGATGGCGCCGCCATGGTGCGGTTTCTTGCCTGGTTTGACAGAGCGGATACCTCCCGGCTGAGTGAGATTGACATTGTAACGCAGCTTGAGAGTTGCCGCGCCGCCACCAATCTGCTGCATGACATCAGCTTTGATACAATCAGCGGTTCCGGCCCGCACGGGGCCGTTGTCCATTACCGGGTTACCGAGAAAAGCAACCGCCCCTTGGATCCCGACAGCCTCCTGTTGGTCGACAGCGGCGCGCAATATCAAGATGGCACCACCGACATCACCCGCACATTGCCCATCGGCAACCCGAGCCTCGAGATGCGGCAAGCCTTCACCCGTGTTTTGAAGGGCATGATTGCCATTTCACACCTGCGCTTTCCCAAGGGATTGGCGGGCCGCGACATCGATGCCATTGCCCGCGCGCCGCTCTGGGCGGCTGGGCTGGATTATGACCACGGCACCGGGCATGGCGTTGGCAGTTTTCTATCCGTTCACGAGGGACCGCAACGGCTGTCGCGCGCCGGCAATGTGCCCTTGCAACAGGGCATGATCTTGTCGAACGAACCAGGCTACTATCGCTCCGGCGCCTTTGGCATTCGTATCGAAAACCTCATCACGGTTATCGAGGCCGAGCCACTGCCCGGCGGCGATGACCGCGCCATGTTGGCCTTTGAAACACTCTCCTTCGCCCCAATTGACCTGCGTTTGGTGGACGCGACCCTTCTGACAGACGATGAGAAGACCTGGTTGAACTCGTACCACACAGAGGTATTTGCGAAACTGGCACCGCTGATTGAACCCGAAACAGCTCACTGGTTGGCCGGTGCCACCCGTAGCATTTGACACAGACCGCACAGAGTGGGACAAAGGCACATCATGACAGATCACATAAAAATTAGAGCCTTGCCTGGCAAATGGTCGATACGTGCCGCAGGCGCGGTTATCGCAGAAACATGCGGAGCTTTAGAGCTCACGGAGCAAGGCTATAATCCCGTGATCTATTTTCCGCGCGATGACATCGCCATGGCATTTCTTGATCAAACAGAAAAAACCTCCCATTGCCCAAATAAAGGGGATGCCAGTTATTTCTCGATCGTTACCAAAAATGGGCCAATTGACAACGTCGCTTGGAGCTATGAGGCGCCGCAAGAAGCCCTGGTCAAAATCAAGGGTCATTTGGCATTCTACCTGAATGACAAGATCGCCATAGAACAGGTCTAAAGTGCGCCAAGCAAAGAGCGTGCTGCCCCGCGGGCCTCATCCGTGACCACATCGCCTGCCAACATGCGGGCAATTTCATCCACCCGCTCCTGTGGTGTCAAAGCGACAACCGTTGAGAGTGTTTTGTCCTGTTCCACCCGTTTCTCAACGCGCCAATGTGCCGACCCCCGTGCCGCGACTTGTGGGGAATGGGTCACGACCAAGACCTGCCCGTCTGCCCCCAATTGCGCCAAACGCCGCCCGACCGCATCGGCCGTTGCGCCACCAACCCCACGGTCAATTTCGTCAAAGATCATGGTGCGTTGCAATGCGCGCTCTGATAGGCAAACTTTGAGCGCCAACAGAAAACGACTGAGTTCACCACCAGAGGCGATTTTCTCCAGAGCACCGGTTTGCGCGCCCGGGTTTGTGGCCACAGTAAAGGCCACTGTATCGGTGCCCGTCGGCCCGGCATCACTTGGAGTAATCTCAGTTTTAAAAACCGCGCGCTCCATCTTAAGCGGCGCCAACTCCGAGGCCATAGCCTGATCGAGCGCACCGGCTGCCGATACGCGTGCTCCATGCAGCCTCTCTGCCGCTTGATGATAGACAACCTCAGCGGCCGCCACCTTGCGTTCCAAAGCATCAAGCCCGGTTGTGCCACTGGTCAAAGTCTGCAACTTTGCGCTCAACTCCGCCGCGACATTTGGCAGCTCGTCGGGCAAGACAGCGTGTTTGCGGGCCGCGGCCCGAATAGCAAACAATCTCTCCTCGGTCTGCTCAAGCTCAGAGGCATTAAAACTCAAGCCTTGCAAGACAATGTCAATTTCTTGCTGGCTCTGCGCAAGCATGTTCAAGGCCCCATCCAGAGCCGTCATGGCCGCATCCAATTGGCCGTCCAAATGTTCAGCGGCCTCCGCGAGCCACCGGCTGGCATCGGTGATCTGCCCTTCGGCACCCTGTGATGAAAGCGCTTGAGCGGCCTTAGTGACATCGGTGCGGATTTTGACAGCTGCCTTCATCAAACGACGCTGGGCGTCCAGCTGACTTTCATCGCCGCTCTGCACCTCCAAAGCCTCCAGCTCGTCGACCGTATGGCGCAAGTAATCTTCCTCCGCCGCTAAGGCTGCAATTTTCTCAGCCAAATCCGTGCGTTCCACCTTAGCTAGGCTGAGCGCACGCCAGGCCTGGCGCGTCTCGTCGCGCAAAGAGGCCGCTTGAGCGAAATCATCCAGCAACGCCATATGGCCCTTTACATCCAGAAGGCCACGATCATCATGTTGCCCATGAAGCTCCAACAATGTCTCACTTATTTGGCGGAGAACCTGCCCAGAGCATCTACGATCATTGACGAAGGCGGTCTTGCGGCCATCGCGGTTGTTAATCCGGCGTAGGATCAACTCATCTTCCGGCTCAATTCCGCTGTCTTTGAGAATATCATTCACAGGATGGTCAGCAGGCAGATCGAACCAAGCAACCACCTCGCCCTGCTCGGCGCCTTGACGCACCAGCTCAGCCCGACCACGCCAGCCCAAAACAAAGCCGAGGCAATCCAGTAAAATGGATTTGCCCGCGCCAGTTTCCCCGGTCAACACATTGAGCCCCGGCTGGAATTCCAGCTCAAGATGATCAATGATCAATATGTCACGAACGCTTAACCCACGTAGCATCGCCGCCTCGCTTTGGTTACAACCATTGGCCCTTGATCATCTGTCGATAGATAGCAGACAGCCAGTTTTGCCCACCCGCATCAGGAAGCAGGCCTTCACCGCTGAGCAAAACTAAACTGTCTTGATGCCAGGACGTGCTGGCGTAGCTCTCCTGCAAAATCGCCGCGGCCGATTGCGCCTCGCCCCTCAGACCCAACGACAGATAGCATTCGATCAAACGATATAATGCCTCGGGCGTTTGTTCGGTGGTGCGAAAATCTTGAACGACTTTACGAAACCGGTTAACCGCAGAAGTGAAATATCCGCGCTGCAAATAATATCGGCCGACTTCCATCTCTTTGGCCGCCAGAAAGCTGAACGCCATGTCAAATTTTTCTACCGATTGCTTGGCGTATTTGCTGTCTGGGTAACGCTCAATCAGCAGGCGCAATTCTTGCAAAGCCTTGACGGTCACATCCTGGTCTCGCCCAACTTCAGATATTTGATCATAATAGCTCAACGCCAGAATATACTGCGCATAAGCAGCGTCCTCTGCCGCCGGGAAGAAATCGATGTAGCGTTGCGCCGCGCTGCGGCTGTTTTCGTAGTCTTTATCTTTGTGAAAACTATAAGCCTGCATGATCAGACCGCGCTTGGCCCATTCAGAAT
>JAKMFM010000189.1 GCA_022425445.1 Planktomarina sp. | reverse complement strand
CAGCCGGCTTCGACAATATTGGCTTGGTCACCGATTTTGGCGGTCCAACATTTGACGGCTCTGGCGGATAGGATCTCATGTCGCCGGGCACCTATATTTCCTTCGCTCTCCATCTCGGGTTTGTGGGCTGGCTGGTCTTTAACGGGGCCTTTTCACGTAAGCCTTCTGAAATGTCGGTTGCAGATGTGTCGGTTGTGTCATCTGAGGTGTTTGACATTATGGTGAACAACACCAGCCCGGATATTTCCACCGATATTCCGAATGCTGAGGTGGTCTCGGTTGTGGAAGATGCCGCGGGCCCCAGTGCGCCAGAGGTGGATGCGGCCCCGGCGCAAGTGGCGCAAAGCTTGGCGCAAATTTCTCCGAGTGATGCCCTGCCTTCGCAGCGGCCGGACCCTGTCGCGCCTGTGCAAGATGTTGTGATCTTGCCGCCCGTGGAGCTGCAACCTCCTGCGGAGGAGGACAGCGCGCAAAAACCAGTACAAACCAGCTTGCCGCCCAAGCCACGTCCGGCGCAAAGGATTGCGCCAGCCGCCATCAATGCGCCTGATATGGAAATGGACATAAGTGCCCAAAGCCGTGAGGCCGCCGCCCCGCAAGAGGCGCCGTCGGAAGTCGCACAGGAGCAGGAGGCGCAAGCGCCCGAAGCTGCGGCCCAAGAAATTATCACAGAGGCGGAAACACCCTCTGCGGCCCCGGTGGTGACAGCCAATGCCCCAGCACGGTCGGTGCGCCCACGCAGTCGGCCGACCCCGCGCACGGCGCTAGCGCCCGAACCGCTCGAACCCGATGCGGAAACGCCACAGTTTGATCCGGTGACGGCTGCGTTAAATGCGGCTTTAATGGCTGGTGACGCCACGCCGGTGGTGGCTGAGGCTGCAACCGCACCTTTGGCAGAGCAATTTATTCGTGGTATGCAACTGGCGATTGCAGAATGTTGGAACCTTGGCGCCTTGTCATCCGCGGCCTTGTCGACGATTGTGGTAGTGGAGATGGAACTGTCACTTGACGGAAAACCCGTGCCAAACAGCATCAAAATGCTTGGCTTTGAAGGAGGGGATGACATGAGTGCAGAGCGGGCTTTTGAAACAGCACTGCGTGCTATACAAGGATGCGGCGCACAGGGATTTGAACTGCCGAAGGACCAATTTGCAACATGGCGGCGTGTGGAATTAACATTTAACCCAGAGAAAATGAGAGTGCGATGAAGCGATTGATCTATTTTGGTGTTTTGGCTTTTGGCCTTTGGACAGGTGCGGGCATGGCGCAAAATGGACCGTTGCGTATTGAGATCACCGATGGGGTTATTGAGCCGCTGACTTTCGCGGTTCCAATGTTTGAAGCGGAAAATATTGAAGCGGTGACGATCGCCACGGAAATGTCGCGCATTGTGGCCACAGATTTGTCCAGCAGCGGCCTGTTTCGCGAGGTGCCGCCAAGCCGCTTTATTGCGCAACGCAGCAGCTTTGCCGAGCCAGTGCGCTACCCTGACTGGCGCGCCATAAACACGCAGGCTTTGGTCACAGCCGCAGTGAAAACAAACAGCTTTGGACGGTTGACCGTCAAGTTCCGCATTTTCGACATATATTCGGGTGTGCAGCTTGGCAGCGGCATGCAACTCAGCGGCAGCACCAAAGCCGTGCGCCGCATGGCACATAAGGTGGCCGATCAGGTTTATGCGCGCATCACCGGCGAGGGGCCATATTTTGACAGTAAGATCGTTTTCGTTTCTGAGTCAGGGCCAAAAGATCAGCGGCTCAAGCGGTTGGCCATTATGGATTATGACGGCGAAAATTTGCAATTTTTGACCGGCAATGAGAATACCGTTCTCGCGCCGCGCGTCTCTCAAGATGGTAAGCAGGTGCTCTACACAAGTTGGGAGACCGGTTTCCCACAGATCTATTTGCTCAATGTGAGCAGCGCCGCACGGAAGCGCCTGCCAACACCGGACAATGGTATGGCCTTCTCGCCGCGGTTTTCGCCTGATGCAAAGCGGGTGGTTTACTCCTTTGAGCAGGGCGGCAATACCGATATTTATCTTTTGGATGTGGCCAGCGCGCGATCGGCCCGAATGACGTCGAGCCCATCCATTGATACGGCTCCAAGCTTTAGCCCCGATGGGCGCACAATTGTCTTTGAAAGCGATCGCAGTGGCACGCAGCAACTCTATGTCATGCCCGTCACGGGCGGCGCGCCGAAGCGGATATCTTTTGGCAATGGGCGCTATGGCACGCCGGTCTGGAGCCCGCGCGGCGATTTGATCGCCTTTACCAAGCAAAGCAATGGGCGCTTTGGAATCGGCGTCATGCGTACCGATGGCAGTGAAGAACGGCTTCTGTCAGCCTCTTTTCTGGATGAGGGGCCCAGCTGGTCGCCCAATGGTCGGGTGATTATGTTTACCCGCGAAACCCAGGGACCGAAGGGTGCGCCAAGCCTGTATTCGGTTGATATTTCTGGCAGGAACCTGCGCGCTTTAAACCTGCGCAGCCCTGCTTCTGATCCGTCTTGGGGTCCCGTTCTGCCTTAGGCAAGGGGTCTGATGATGCTATGTTTCTGTGAAAGGAGACCAACATGAAAACAATGTATCTGGCCCTTGTGGCTCTGGTGACGCTCGCGGCCTGCGCCGACACCAGTGGGGGGTACAACCCAGCAGGGTTCGAAGGTGGATCTGGTTGGAATGATAATGAAATCAGTGCTGAGGACTTGAACGATCCAACCTCTCAGGCCTATTTTGAAAATTCCGTCGGCAATACGGTGTTGTTTGATGTCGACGGGTTCACATTGAACAGCTCCGCCAAGGCCGCTTTGGACATCCAAGCGGAATGGCTCCTGAGCAACCCTGGATATGTCATTGTTCTCGAAGGCCACGCCGATGAACGAGGCACTCGCGAATACAACCTCGCGCTGGGCTTTCGACGGGCGCAATCTGTACAAGAATACCTGGTCGCGCGCGGCGTTTCGGGCCTGCGGCTTAAAACCCGCAGCTACGGTAAAGAACGCCCTGTTGAAATTTGTAGCTCGGAGCGGTGCTATGAGAAAAACCGCCGGACAGTCACGATTTTGAGCCAAAGCTTGAGCTGATGACCCTGGGACGTGTATTGATTTTGATCGCGGGGCTGTCTGGTCCCGCCTCTGCTGACAGTTTGGCAGATATGCGTCAAGATCTTGCAGATCTATTGTATGAAACCAAACGCTTGCGCTTGGAGTTGACCGCGACGCAAGTGGGCGACGTTCCCAACGATGGGGCGTTGCTGGACCGAACGGCTGCTATTGAAAATGAGTTGCAGCGCTTGACCGGTCAGACAGAAGAGCTGGCCTACCGCATTTCTGCCATTGTCCGCGATGCAACTCAAAGAATTGCCCTTTTGGAAGCGCGTATCTGCGCCATGGAACCGGGCTGTGAGGTGACACAATTGGGCGCCACACTCCCCCTCGGATCTGATAGGGACTCAGGTTTGGACTTGGTTCTGCCCGATGAGATATTAACGATTTCTGAGCAGGCTGAATTTGATGCTGCCAATGAGATGCTGCTATCTGGCGACACCCGCAGCGCGGCACAAATGTTCAACGAATTTGTGAAGGCCTTTCCCATTGGCCCGTTGACGCAGCTGGCACATTTGTTTTTGGGGCATGCCTATATGGACAGTGGGGAATTTCGTCTGGCGGCGCGGGCCTACTTGGAGGCTTATTCCATGGATGAAGCCAATGAGGTGGCCCCCTCCGCCCTGTATCACCTGGCTTTGTCGTTTCATCGCATGGGCAATGAAAAAGAGGGGTGTTTGACTCTCAGTGAAGTTCAATTTCGCTATGCGGAGTTGGAGATTGCAGCCGATGCCAAACTGGCCGAGGATGAGCTGTCCTGCTCATGACCCTGGAGCCGCCACATGACATCCTATCCCATATCACGGGGCGCTTTGCGCTGCTGCCAAATGATGCGGTGATCGGGGTCGCAGTTTCGGGAGGATCTGACTCAGTGGCTTTGCTGCTGGCGCTGCGTGCCGCATTTCCCAAGGCGACACTATGCGCGGCAACTGTCGACCACGGGTTGCGGATTGAAGCGCAGCAGGAGGCGCAGTGGGTCAGCGCGCTTTGCGCCAATCTGGGCATAGATCACAGCATCCTGCCCATAAACGACCTGCCAACGGGGCCCAATCTTCAAGCCCGCGCCCGCCAAGCGCGCTACGATGCGCTGGCCGCTTGGGGGCAGGCAATGGCGTGCAGCTCTATTTGTTTGGGACACAGCCAAACCGATGTCGCGGAGAGTTTTTTGATCCGCTTGGCCCGAGGCTCTGGCGTCGATGGTCTTAGCGAGATGCGCGGACGCTGGACAGATCGCGGTATGGAATGGCAGCGCCCCTTGCTCGCGTTTTCGAGGGCGGATATGCAAGATTTTTTGCGTGGGCAGGGACAGAGCTGGTGCAATGACCCGAGCAATGAGGATCCGGCCTTCATGCGTGTGCGCATGCGGCAGGCGGCACCGGACTTAGATGCGCTTGGATTGACGGGCCTTCGGCTGGCCAAAACCGCCACACGCATGCGCTATGTTCAAGAGGCTCTGGAGTTCTCGATGCGTGGGCTTTGGCCGCAGGTGGCGACAATTGATTTCACGGATGTGCTTTTTGATCGGGAGGCATTGGGCCGTTTGCCACGCGAATATGTGGAGCGGATGTTGGCAGCTGCCCTCAATTGGATCAGCGGTCAGCCCCATCGGCCGCGAAATTCTGCACTGCTGCGGTGCCTTGGGGCAAAAAAAACCATGACGTTGCATGGATGTGTCCTAATACCGCAGCCGGGCAACCTGCTGCGGATTTCTCGAGAGTTTTCGACAGTTAAAGGGCTGGTGGCGCAAGCTGATGCGCTCTGGGATGGCCGCCTGTCGATGGTAAATCCTAAAAAATCATATGAAATTCGGGCGCTTGGCCCTTCAGGTCTCGGGCAATGCCCGGAGTGGCGGGGCAGTGGCCGGCCGCGTTTGGCGCTCCTGGCCAGCCCTTCGGTGTGGCGAGGGCCAAGGCTTTTGGCCGCACCAATGGCGCAATTTGGCCAAAAAGATCTGCTTGAGGTGGTTTCACCGCCCTGGGAATGATAGTACCCCGTTGAATAAAGTGGTGTGATGTCTATCTTATGTCAAAGTCCGATACGATCTCGTGTCGACACATTGCGGTTCTAATAGGAGTGTCCCTTGGGTAATCTACGCAACCTCGCCTTCTGGTTTGTATTGTTCATCTTGCTGCTGATGCTGTTTCGCTTGTTTTCTGGCGATGCAAGCACAGCTTCGAGTCGCAGCACGACCTATTCTGACTTTGTTCAAGCGGTTGATAACGGGCAGGTCAGCCGTGCTACGCTGGATGGCGAGACGATCATATATACTGGGCCGAATGGTACGGAGTATGTCACGATCGTGCCGGGTGATGCGCAGATCAGCGATCTTTTGGTGTCGAAGGGCGTGAGCATTGCTGCCAAGTCGCAAGAAACCTCAATGTTCCAATCAATCATACTGTCTATTCTGCCGATATTGTTGCTGGTGGGCGTTTGGATCTACTTTATGAACCGGATGCAGGGCGGTGGTAAGGGCGGAGCCATGGGCTTTGGTAAGAGCCGCGCCAAGATGCTGACTGAAAAGCAAGGAAACGTCACATTTGATGATGTTGCGGGTATTGATGAGGCTAAAGAAGAGCTGGAAGAAATCGTTGATTTTCTAAAGAACCCGCAAAAATTTAGCCGTTTGGGCGGCAAAATTCCTAAGGGCGCATTGTTGGAAGGCGCGCCTGGCACGGGTAAGACCCTGCTTGCACGGGCGATTGCCGGTGAGGCGGGTGTACCATTTTTCTCGATCTCTGGATCTGATTTTGTTGAAATGTTTGTGGGCGTCGGTGCGAGCCGCGTGCGCGATATGTTTGAGCAGGCGAAAAAGAACGCGCCGTGTATTTTGTTTATCGATGAAATTGATGCGGTGGGTCGGGCGCGCGGTGCGGGCTACGGCGGTGGCAATGACGAGCGCGAACAAACCCTTAACCAGCTGTTGGTTGAAATGGATGGCTTTGAAGCAAATGAGGGCATCATTATCGTGGCGGCGACAAACCGCAAAGATGTACTTGATCCCGCGCTTTTGCGTCCGGGTCGTTTTGACCGGCAGGTGACTGTACCGAGCCCGGATCTGCGGGGGCGTGAGAAAATCTTGGGCGTGCACGCGCGCAAATTGCCGACAGGCCCCGATGTGGATTTGCGGCTCATTGCCCGAGGCACGCCCGGGTTCTCAGGTGCAGATTTGGCCAATTTGGTGAACGAGTCTGCTTTGGCGGCTGCGCGCATTGGGCGCCGTCTGGTGACGATGGAAGATTTTGAGAAAGCTAAGGATAAGATCCTAATGGGCGCAGAGCGGCGCTCTATGGTGCGGACCAAGGAGCAATTGGAGAAAACAGCCTATCATGAAGCAGGGCATGCTTTGGTCGGGTCGCTTTTGCCCAAATGCCAACCGGTATATAAAGCCACAATAATTGCCCGTGGCGGCGCTGGCGGCATGGTGATGAGCCTGCCAGAAATAGATCGTCTCAACTTCCACCGTGATGAGTGCCATGATGAATTGGCAATGACCATGGCAGGCAAGGCGGCTGAAATTTTCAAATATGGTGAAGACCAAGTGTCCAATGGCCCGTCGGGCGACATTCAACAGGCCTCCAATTTGGCGCGGGCCATGGTGATGCGTTGGGGCATGTCTGATAAAGTTGGCAATATTGATTATTCCGAAGCAGCGGAAGGCTATTCGGGCCGGACGTCAGGCCTGTCGACCTCTGCGGCGACTAAGGAATTGATTGAAACCGAGGTGCGCAGCTTTGTGCAAAATGGCTATGATTTGGCCATGAAGACTATTGTTGACAATAAAGAGCGGTTTGAAAATCTGGCGCAGGGCCTTTTGGAATATGAAACCCTGACTGGAGCGGAAATCAAAAAGGTGATGGATGGCGAGAGCCTCGACCGGGATGGCGATGAGGACGATAGCGCCACATCCGGCGGCACGCCCTCGGTCACGGCGGTGCCCAAAACCAAGCCAAAGCCGAGCAGCAGCAGGGGCGGCGGCATGGAGCCGGAACCCTCGGTCTAGGATATTGAGCCCCTGCCTTATACCTAAGGCGGGGGCTTTTTTGTGAGGTGCGGCAATGCCGGCGTTGAGAGCAACAGATGTTTACCTGACTGTGACATGGCTGGGCGTGGTCACGCATCGCCGGGAAATAGAAATCGAGACCGAGCCGCGCCAAAGCCTCCAATTGGATTGGGATGGGGTTGTGGGTGCCGCGCATCGCGGGCGGACCCGTGCGTCAGATAGCCGGGTGCTCCAGCAGCATCATAGGGGCACGGACATTATCAATGTGCGGCAACTGAGCATCGTTAGCCAAGAAGAAATAGACCAGATTGCGCGCGACATGGGGCTTGCGCGTTTCAATCCCCAGTGGCTTGGGGCAACGATGGTGGTTTCTGGATGTCGCGATTTCTCGCATATTCCGCCGTCTTCGCGGCTTCAGGCACCGAACGGCACGACTTTGGTGGTGGATATGCAAAACTACCCTTGCCATCAGGTCGGCATGACCATTGAACGGGATTTGCCCGGACAAGGAAAATCTTTCAAAGCTCATGCAAAGGGCAAGCGCGGCGTGACCGCATGGGTCGAGCGCCCCGGCGACCTGGTCTTGGGCGACGTACTGCGCCTGCATTGTCCAGAGCAACGGGCCTGGCAGGCGGACGGACAAATGCGCTTTTCATAGGCCGGCATAACTGGTTTGGACTAGGTGATCCAAAGAATAAGATAAGCGGCACCAATCAGCATTGTGATATGCAAAATGAAAATGAATCGTTTCAAAGACGTGTCCTACGAATGTCCCTAAATGTTAGCAAATAAATTTCAAAGTTGAAGCACGGGTTTCCAATGAACCCCACAGAGGTCAATTGGCTGCCGCACACGCGAGCGCAAATGTCGGATTTACTCTGCTACTTTGTCGCAGATCGCGATAAATGCAACGGTATACTTTGATCAAGCGGTCACATTGGAGACGTAAAGTGAGCTATAAATCGGATATTGAAATTGCACGCGGTGCTTCAAAAGCCCTCATTCAGGACATTGGCGCAAAGATTGGAATCGAGAGCAAAGATCTTTTGCCTTACGGCCACGATAAGGCAAAAGTGAGCCAGTCTTTCATCAATTCCGTTCAAGATCGTAAGAATGGCAAGCTGATCTTGGTGACCGCCATCAATCCAACGCCAGCGGGTGAAGGTAAGACCACGACCACCGTTGGTCTTGGCGATGGTTTGAATCGCATCGGCAAGAAGGCAATGGTCTGTATTCGGGAAGCCTCTTTAGGGCCGAATTTCGGGATGAAGGGTGGCGCAGCCGGAGGCGGCTATGCGCAAATTGTGCCGATGGAAGATATGAACTTGCACTTCACTGGTGATTTCCACGCAATCACCTCGGCGCATAGTCTTTTGTCGGCGATGATCGACAACCACATCTATTGGGGCAATGAGCTCGACATCGATACACGCCGTGTGGTTTGGCGCCGGGTTGTTGATATGAATGACCGCGCCCTGCGACAGATCACAACCTCTTTGGGGGGGGTGTCCAATGGGTTCCCACGCGAAGCGGGTTTTGACATCACCGTTGCCTCGGAGGTGATGGCCATTCTTTGTTTGGCCAAAGATCTGACTGATTTGCAAAACGCCTCGGTGATATGATCGTGGCCTATCGTCGTGACCGCAGCCCGGTTTTTGCACGCGACATTAAAGCAGATGGCGCAATGACCGTCCTGCTGAAAGATGCGATTCAGCCCAACCTGGTACAAACTTTGGAAAATAACCCTGCCTTTGTGCATGGCGGTCCATTTGCCAATATTGCCCACGGCTGTAACTCGGTGATCGCCACAACAACCGCTCTGAAGCTTTGTGATTACGTGGTGACGGAGGCCGGATTTGGTGCCGACTTAGGAGCAGAGAAATTCCTCAACATTAAGTGCCGCAAAGCCGGGCTCGCGCCGTCTGCTGTGGTACTGGTGGCGACGGTTCGCGCGATGAAAATGAACGGTGGAGTTGCGAAGGCGGATCTTGGTGTTGAGAATGTGGACGCGGTGAAAGACGGTTGCCCGAACTTGGGACGCCACATCGAAAACCTGAAGAGCTTTGGCGTGCCTGTGGTTGTCGCAATCAACCATTTTGTCACGGATACTGAAGCTGAAGTGCAAGCGGTAAAAGACTTTGTAGCCGGGCAAGGCTCTGAAGCAATTGTGTCGCAACATTGGGAATTTGGCGGCAAGGGCGCTGAAGCCTTGGCTACACGCGTGGCGGAGGTTGCAGATGCGGATATGGCCAATTTCGCGCCAATCTACGCAGATGAAATGCCGTTGGCGGAAAAGATCCAAACCATTTGTAAGCGCATCTACCGCGCCGATGAGGCTTTGATGGATCAAAAAATTCGCAATCAGTTGAAGGATTGGGAAGCGCAGGGCTATGGGCACTTGCCCGTCTGTATGGCCAAGACCCAGTACAGCTTCAGCACGGATCCGAATCTGCGCGGTGCGCCTACAGGCCACTCAGTGCCGGTTCGTGAAGTGCGCCTTTCCGCTGGCGCGGGTTTTATTGTAGCGGTCTGTGGCGAAATCATGACGATGCCGGGATTGCCGCGCAAGCCAGCTGCTGAAACAATTATGCTCAATAATGCGGGCGAAATCGAAGGTTTGTTCTAAGCACATCCCCGCGCCGTTGGTCGCGGGGATGCGCCTTTGGGTTTTCGATTTGAAGGCAGAAATTTTGGGTTTGGGAGATGATGGATGACTGCACAGTTGATTGATGGCAAGGCCTTCGCGGCGCAGGTGCGCTGGCAGGTGAGCGAACATGTGGCCCGCTTGAAGCAAGACCATGGCATTGTGCCGGGTCTTGCGGTGGTATTGGTGGGTGAAGATCCGGCCAGCCAGGTCTATGTGCGCTCCAAGGGCAAGCAAACGGTTGAAGTCGGTATGACTTCGTTCGAACACAAGCTTGACGCCTCTGTCAGCGAAGAAGAGTTGATCGCAGTCATCAATCAGTTGAACGGTGATCCCGCTGTGCATGGGATTTTGGTGCAATTGCCTTTGCCCAAGCACTTAAACGAGGACTCAGTGATCGGCTGTATTGACCCGGCCAAAGATGTGGACGGCTTTCATATCTCAAACGTCGGCCAGTTGGGCACGGGGCAAAAATCTATGGTGCCCTGCACACCTTTGGGGTGTTTAATGATGCTGCGCGATCACTTCGGCTCACTGTCGGGTTGTGAAGCGGTGGTTATTGGCCGTTCCAACATCGTCGGCAAGCCTATGGCGCAGCTGTTGCTGGGCGATAGCTGCACGGTCACAATTGCACATTCTC
>JAKMFM010000156.1 GCA_022425445.1 Planktomarina sp. | reverse complement strand
TCACAGTAACCGGTGCCTCCGCGGCTGCGAAAGTAGCAGTTGAAGCGGCTGGTGGGACTTTGACAGTGGCGTCAGCCGCGTCTTCTGAGTAATTGGCGGTTGCGAGTGGCCTCTAAGCTGCTTACATAACTTTTAGTGTCCAAGCGCCGCCATCGGGGACCCCCGTGGCGGCGATCTTGTTTTAGGGAGTTTTCAAATGGCATCTGCCGCCGAACAAATGGCCGCAAATTTAAGCTGGAGCACATTGGGCAAGGCGACCGAATTGCGCCAGCGGATATTTTTCACCATCGGTCTGTTGATCGTCTATCGCATCGGGACTTACATTCCAGTTCCGGGGATCGACGCCGTTGCTTTGCAACAATTTATGGATCAAGCCGCCACCGGGATTGGCGGGGTTTTGTCGATGTTCACGGGCGGCGCCTTGGCTCGCATGGGAATTTTTGCGCTTGGCATCATGCCTTATATTTCAGCCTCCATCATCGTGCAGCTGTTAGGTGCGATGTGGGAGCCGCTCAAGCAACTCAAAAAAGAGGGCGAGCAGGGGCGTAAGAAAATCAACCAATACACCCGCTACGGCACGGTCATTTTGGCGACCTTCCAAGCCTATGGTCTGGCCGCCAGTTTGCAAGCGGGTGATCTGGCTTCTGAGCCGGGCATGTTCTTTATTGCCGCTTGTGTCATCACTTTGGTGGGCGGAACCATGTTTTTGATGTGGCTCGGCGAGCAAATCACTGCGCGTGGCATCGGCAACGGTATTTCTTTGATCATCTTCGTGGGGATCATCGCTGAGCTTCCAGCCGCCTTTGGGCAGTTCTTCACCCAAGGGCGCTCTGGCGCAATCGGTACCGGCACGATGCTGGGAGTGATTGCTATGCTGATGATCACGCTTGGGTTTGTGGTGTTTATGGAGCGCAGCCTGCGTAAGATCCATATTCAATACCCACGGCGTCAGGTCGGTATGAAAACCTATGACGGTGGTTCAAGCCATCTGCCGATCAAGGTCAATCCAGCCGGTGTTATTCCAGCGATTTTTGCTTCCGCCCTGTTGCTGTTGCCCACCACGTTGGCGACGTTTTCCGGCGGGCAGTCTGGTCCGGTGATGTCCACCATCTTGGCCTATTTCGGCCCGGGTCAACCGGCCTATCTGGCATTCTTTACGACGATGATTGTTTTCTTCACTTATTTTTATACCCGTGAAGTGGCTTTCAAAACCGATGAAGTGGCCGATAATTTGAAAAACCAAAATGGGTTTGTGCCCGGCATTCGCCCAGGTGCGAAAACCGCTGAATATCTTGATTACGTCGTCACGCGGCTTTTGGTACTGGGGTCTGGCTACCTGGCGCTTGTGTGTTTGGTTCCAGAGGTTTTGCGCAGCCAATTTGCCATCACAGCATATTTTGGCGGCACCTCGATCTTGATCATCGTTTCGGTCGGTATGGATACCATTCAACAGGTTCAATCACATTTGTTGGCGCATCAATATGAAGGCTTGCTTGAGAAATCACAGCTTCGTGGCAAACGTCGCGGCAAAAAAGGCGGAGTGACACGTCGATGAATATTATCTTAATTGGCCCGCCGGGTGCTGGCAAAGGCACGCAAGCCAAGCTTTTGGTTGAATCGCGCGGCATGGTGCAATTGTCTACGGGCGATATGCTGCGCGCTGCCAAGACGTCTGGAACAGATATGGGCAATAAAGTCGCCGCTGTCATGGATGCTGGCCAATTGGTCACTGACGACATCGTGATCGGCTTGATTGCAGAGCAGCTGGACACTGAGCCTGCTGGGGGTTTCATTTTTGACGGATTCCCGCGCACCCTGGCGCAGGCCGATGCCCTGGGGGAGCTGCTCGCGTCCAAAGGTGCTGTTTTGGATCACGTGATCGAGATGCAAGTGGATGATCAGGCCTTGGTTAATCGGATCACCGCAAGGTCCACCTGCGGCGGCTGCGGGGAAGGCTACAACGACATCTCCAAACCCATCCCCGCATCGGGTGCTTGCGAAAAATGTGGCAGCACCGAATTTAAACGTCGGGCGGATGACAATGCGGAGAGCTTGAAAACGCGTTTGATGGCTTATTATAAAGAGACGTCACCGCTGATTGGTTATTACTACGCCAAAGACCAGCTTACATCTGTGGATGGTTTGGCCGATATTGAGGATGTGACCGCATCGATTTCTCAAGTCTTAGGTTAAGGTCTTGACGTTTTAAGCAGATCCTCATAGGTGACGCTATCTCTGTTAAGAGAATCATAAGGGCTGTGCGCGTGGCCCTGAGTACCTCAATCGCAGGCTCGATGGCTTTTGGCTCCGGGCCTGTATCTGTGAAAAAAGGTTCCGGCGTTACGGAACCGCAGTAGAAAAGGAATATGCCTTGGCTCGTATTGCCGGCGTAAACATCCCGACCCATAAACGGGTCCCGATTGCCCTCACTTACATTACTGGAATTGGCCTCACATCTGCCAAAGAAATCTGTGCTAGCACAAACATCGACGAAACCCGTCGCGTGAATGAGCTGAGCGATGCAGAGGTTCTTGCGATTCGTGAGCACATCGACGCGACATACACCGTTGAAGGTGACCTGCGTCGTGAAACCCAGATGAACATCAAGCGATTGATGGATCAAGGTTGCTACCGCGGCCTGCGTCATCGTCGCAATTTGCCTGTGCGCGGTCAGCGGACACACACGAATGCGCGGACGCGCAAAGGCCCAGCGAAAGCAATCGCTGGCAAAAAGAAGTAAGGGCAGATAGATGGCACGTGATAAAAGAGCGCCTAAGCGCAAAGAGCGGAAAAACATTGCAGCCGGTGTGGCGCATGTGAACAGCTCGTTCAACAACACAAAGATTTTGATCTCTGACGTACAGGGCAATGCGATTTCATGGTCGTCTTCGGGCAGCTGTGGTTTCAAAGGCTCGCGGAAATCTACGCCCTATGCTGCTCAAATGGCTGCGGAAGATGCTGGCAAGAAAGCCCAGGATCACGGTGTGAAAACTCTGGAAGTCGAAGTACAGGGTCCAGGCTCAGGTCGTGAGAGCGCTCTGCGCGCTTTGGCAGCATTGGGTTTGAACATCACATCGATCCGTGACGTGACACCTATGGCGCACAACGGCTGCCGCCCACCTAAGCGCCGCCGCGTATAAATATTTTGACCAAAGGGCATGCGGATGGTCGCGTGCCCTTTGGACGTTTTTTCCCTCGAGCGTCTTTGGTTTTGGGACATGGAGCAAAGACAAGAATGGAGGACCGCATGATCCACAAGAATTGGGCCGAATTGATTAAGCCAATGCAGCTTGAA
>JAKMFM010000185.1 GCA_022425445.1 Planktomarina sp. | reverse complement strand
GATGTGCGGGGGTGGTGGAATTTGCCAGCACCGAGGCGGCGGCGCAGGATGGGCCAGTACAGTTCATCAAGCGACAGATTGCAACGCTGTTTCCCGACTTGACTTACGATCACATGAGCGACTGGATGGGGCGTAGGCCGGCCACGACTGACAGCCTACCGATCATTGGGCCTGCCCGTGCCATAGACAATGGCCATATGGCCTTTGGTCACCAGCATATCGGGCTGACGGCTGGACCGAAAACAGGGCGGTTGATTGCTGATATGGTCAGCAATCAACCCAGCAATGCGGATCTGTCTGCCTTTGCCCCCGCCCGGTATCAGGCCTCTTCGTAGGCTTCCAAAGGGGGACAGGTACAGATCAGGTGGCGATCGCCATGCACATTATCCACACGGTTCACAGGCATCCAATATTTGTCACCCCGCATAGCGCCCGCAGGATAGCAAGCCTGCTCACGACTATAGGGCCGGTCCCAGTTTTCGATCAAATCTGTGACTGTGTGTGGTGCGTTTTTTAGCGGGTTATTGATGCGATCCATTTTGCCATCAATAATGTTCTGCGCTTCTGCTCTGATCGAGAGCATAGCGTCACAGAAGCGATCTAATTCGGCTTTAGGCTCGGACTCGGTGGGCTCGACCATCAAGGTGCCCGCGACGGGCCAGCTCATTGTCGGCGCATGAAAGCCGCTGTCCATAAGGCGTTTGGCACAGTCGTCTACTGTGACATCCGCTGCGTCGTTGAGGGGTCTTGTGTCGATGATACATTCATGTGCCACGCGCCCCGTTTGGGAGGTGTAGAGAATGTCAAACGCACCTTCGAGACGTGCAGCAATGTAATTGGCATTTAAAATAGCCACTTTTGTCGCTTGCGTGAGGCCGGCGCCGCCCATCAGCAGGATATAGGCCCAGCTGACCGGCAGGATGGACGGTGAGCCGAAAGGTGCAGCGGAGATCGGTCCAACGTCGGTTCCATATTCCGGGTGGCCTGGCAAATGCGCGGCCAAATGGGCCTTTACACCAATCGGCCCCATGCCTGGCCCGCCCCCGCCATGGGGAATGCAGAAAGTCTTGTGCAGATTGAGGTGTGAGACATCACCGCCAATATCGCCAGGTCGCGACAAGCCAACCATAGCGTTCATATTGGCCCCGTCGATATAGACCTGACCGCCGTGATCATGGGTGATCTTGCACACTTCTTGCACCGTTTCCTCGAACACCCCATGTGTCGAGGGATAGGTAATCATACAGGCGGCCAGGGCGTCGCTGTGCAGCTCTGCTTTGGCACGAAAATCGGCGACATCGATATTGCCGTCAGCATCTGACCCCACGACAACGACCTTATAGCCAACCATTTGTGCGGAGGCTGGGTTGGTTCCATGGGCGGATGTTGGGATCAAACAGACATTCCGATGCGCTTGCCCATTGGCTGCATGGTATTTTCGGATGGTCAACAGGCCAGCATATTCACCCTGCGCGCCGGAATTGGGCTGCTGGCTGATGGCATCATAGCCAGTTATGTTGCAAAGCTTAGCATTTAAATCTGCAAACATCTCATGATAGCCGCGCGCTTGATCGACAGGCACGAATGGGTGCAAATTGGCAAATTCTGGCCAAGTAACCGGGATCATCTCTATGGTGGCGTTGAGTTTCATCGTGCAGCTGCCCAGTGGGATCATAGCCCGATCCAGCGCCAAATCGCGGTCTGCTAGCCGGCGCATATAGCGGGTGATTTCCGCTTCGGCGCGGTTGAGGTGGAAAATGGGATGGGTGAGATAGGCGCTTTCGCGCAGCATTGAATCTGGCAGGCGATAAGCCCGATTGACTTTGCTGTCATCTTTCAGATCGCCACCAAAGGCGCGCCACACTGCCTCGATGGTTTCTGGGCGTGTTTGCTCATCAAGGCTGATACCGACACGGTCCGCATCAATCTTGCGCAGATTGATTCCATTCGCCACGGCGGCCTTTAGGATCACCCCTTGGAGGTTACCAACATGCACGGTGATCGTGTCAAAGAAGACCTCAGGCTGCACATCAAAGCCTAAGGACTCAAGCCCTTTGGCGAGGCGGCTCGTCTTGCGGTGTACCGATTGTGCAATGGCTTTTATACCGTCCGGCCCATGATAGACCGCATACATGGAGGCGATCACCGCCAAGAGCGCTTGCGCGGTGCAAACATTCGAGTTGGCTTTCTCGCGCCGAATGTGCTGTTCACGGGTTTGCAGCGC
>JAKMFM010000184.1 GCA_022425445.1 Planktomarina sp. | reverse complement strand
AATTCCTTCCCTTGGCCGCTTAGCGATATGGCGCGTCGAGTTCGAGATTGCGGGCAATCTCAGCTTCCCAACGGTCGCCATTTTCTAGCAGTTTGGATTTGTCGTAAAATAACTCTTCACGCGTCTCGGTTGAGAATTCAAAATTCGGTCCCTCGACAATCGCATCCACTGGGCAAGCCTCTTGGCAAAATCCACAGTAAATGCATTTCGTCATATCAATATCGTAACGGGTGGTGCGCCGGCTGCCGTCATCGCGCGGCTCGGCGTCAATGGTTATGGCCTGCGCCGGGCAAATCGCTTCGCAGAGCTTACAGGCAATGCAGCGTTCTTCTCCATTCGGATAGCGCCGCAAAGCATGTTCGCCGCGAAACCTCGGGCTTAAAGGCCCTTTTTCATGTGGGTAGTTCAAGGTCGCCTTTGGGCGGAAAAAATACTTCATGCCCAATTTGAACGCGGCCCAAAAATCTTGCAGCAAGAAATATTTGACCGTGCGTGTATAATCGATATTTTCCATTGGTTTAGCCTCCCACTGTCCAGCGGGCATAGACGCCCCAGAACCAACCGAATTTCGCTGCAAAGGCCACAAAGACCACCCAGACCAAGGAGAAGGGCAGAAACACTTTCCAGCCCAAACGCATCAACTGATCGTAGCGATACCGCGGCACCAAGGCTTTGACCATGGCAATTAGGAAAAAGAAGATCGCCATCTTCCCGACCATCCAGACCGGACCATCAGCGATGAAAGGTAAAGGCGACGCCCAGCCCCCGAAAAACAGCAAGGTGATCAAAGCACACATCAAGAAAATCGCAATATACTCACCAGCCATGAAGAGCAAAAACGGTGTCGAGGAATATTCCACCTGATACCCAGCAACAAGCTCGGACTCGGCCTCAGGCAAATCGAATGGCGGACGATTGGTTTCCGCCAATGCGCTGATGAAAAACAAAAACACCATTGGGAAATGCGGGATGAAGTACCAGTTGAAAAAGCCCAAATCGCCATTTTGAGCCGCCACAATTGCGCCAAAATTCATGGATCCCGTCGAGATAATCACACCGATGATAATCAAACCCATCGAGACCTCGTAGGAAATCATTTGCGCGGCGGAGCGCAGAGAGCCAAGGAACGGGTATTTCGAATTGGACGCCCAGCCCCCCATAATGACGCCGTAAACTTCGAGCGATGACACAGCGAAAACAAATAGCAGCGCCACATTAATATCGGCCAAAACCCAAGTGCTATCAAAGGGGATCACGGCCCAAGCCAACATCGCCAATACGAAGGACACGAGCGGCGCCAATATAAAGACAGGACGATCCGCACCCGCGGGGATCACAATTTCCTTAACTACATATTTCAAGGCATCGGCCACGGTCTGCAGCAAGCCAAACAGCCCCACAACATTCGGCCCGCGCCGCATCTGAACCGCCGCCCAGATTTTGCGGTCGCCATAGACCAAAAACAGCAAGCTGATCATCACAAAGCCAACCACAGCAAGGGTCTGGCCCAGAAGGATCACCGCGACCCCGAGGTTTGTGGAAAAGAATTCGTTCATACCTTTGGTATCCCTCGTTCCTTGCGTTCAGCAGTGCTGATATGCGCCTGAATATTGGCTGACAGGACAGCCGGGTCGTTTGATGGGCTGTAAACCGTATCTTGTCTAAAAATACCAGCCTTCACCGCATGGTTTTTCGATGAAATTATCGCTCTTTGCGCCGCAAAACCGTTGCAGCCCCAAAGACCGTGCCACGTCGCATCAATCTTTGGCCCGCAGTAGCGGTCTTGCCGGTTCGTCAAAGACACATCCATGAGATTACTCCGCCGCAAGAGGCGCGGAATTGCGCGCTTTTGCATTGGCCGAAAGCTCCGCCATCAAAGCACTGGCCCGTGCAATAGGATTGCTGAGATAATAATCACTTATCGCCTGTCCAAAATCACCCTGAGCCATTTTTTCACTTGTCACGGCCTGCCATTCATTTTCTGGCACAACATCAATCGCAGCCAAATGAGGGACCGCTGCCACCATATGCGTGTGCAACTGCGCCAAGTTATCGAAGGGCAACGCTGCACCCAACTCAGCCGACAGCGCCCGCAGAATACCCCAATTTTCCTTGGCCTCACCAGGTGCAAAGCCAGCGCGCTGCGCCAATTGCGGCCGCCCTTCGGTATTGACAAAAACACCGTTTTCTTCGGTGTAGGCCGCGCCTGGCAGTATGACATCTGCGCGATGCGCCCCGCGATCGCCATGGCTGCCTTGGTATATCACGAAGGCCCCTGGAGCGATCTCCATTTCATCAGCTCCCAAGTTGTAAATGACCTCAGCGCCATCGACTGCCGCAGCAATACCCCCTTCGGTGGTGCATCCCAGATCCATTGCGCCCACCCGTGCGGCGGCTGTGTGTAGGATCAATAATTTGCTACTTGTTTTTTCACAAAGTTCCATCGTGGCCGCCAGAACCGCCGCGCCATCTTCGCCTTGCAAGGCCGCCTGCCCGAGAACCACGACTGAGGGCTGATCTAGAATGGCTTTATGATCTTTCTTGAGTAAGGCCTGCAAATCTGCGCGCCCTGTGCCAACATGCACATAGTCATAGGTCAAATCGACTGGCTCACCAATCAGACCAATTGTGGCACCCCGGCTCCAAGCCTTGCGGATGCGGGCATTTAGGACCGGCGCTTCGATCTTGGGATTTGTACCAATCAACTGGATCATCTGCGCTGTTTCGAGATCCTCAACCCGAGCGGTGCCGACATAGGCGCTCCGGTTGCTCTCTGGCAGTTTTGCCCCATCTGTCCGGCACTCAATTTTGCCGCCCAATCCAGATATCAGCTGCTGAATAGCATAAGAGGCCTCTGTCGAGACCAAGTCCCCGAGCAAAGCGGTCACCCGTTTGCCCGCCATAGCCGCAGCCGCAGCTGACAGCGCTTCTGGCCAAGTTGCGGGGCGCAATTTGCCTGCCTCACGAATATAGGGCCGATCTAGGCGCTGACGGCGCAAGCCATCCCAAACAAAGCGCGACTTATCGGCCAACCACTCCTCGTTCACCCCATCATGGTTGCGTGGCAAAAACCGCATCACTTCCCGGCCCTTGGTATCCACACGGATATTGGATCCCAGCGCGTCCATCACATCAACAGAATCCGTTTTGCTTAACTCCCAAGGACGGGCGGTAAACGCATAGGGTTTGGACACCAAAGCTCCAACCGGACACAGATCGATGATATTACCCTGCAAGTTGCTATCGAGCGTTTGGCCAAGATAGCTTGTGATCTCAGAGTCTTCACCGCGCCCGGTTTGGCCCATCTGGGTGAGACCGGCCACTTCGGAGGTGAAACGCACGCAGCGGGTGCAAGAAATGCAGCGCGTCATATGGGTCTCAACCAATGGCCCCAAATCCAAATCCTCTGTCGCCCGTTTGGGCTCACGGAAACGGCTGAAATCTACCCCGTAAGCCATGGCTTGATCTTGCAGATCACATTCGCCGCCCTGATCGCAAATCGGACAATCCAGCGGGTGGTTGATGAGCAGAAACTCCATCACCCCTTCCCGGGCTTTTTTCACCATCGGAGAATTCGTTTTGACAACAGGCAATTGGCCTTCCGGGCCGGGGCGTAGATCGCGCACCTGCATCGCACATGAGGCCGCGGGCTTCGGCGGCCCTCCGACGACTTCCACTAGACACATTCGACAGTTGCCAGCAATGGTCAGACGCTCATGATAACAAAAACGCGGCACCTCGACCCCGACCTGCTCACAGGCTTGGATCAAAGTCATCGCGCCGTCTACTTCGATTTCTTGATCGTCGATGATGATTTTTCGCAGGTCAGACATATCTACTTCGCTTTCAGCAATTTTCCGATCGCGGAGCCTGCTTCAATTTCAGCAAGCCCCAATGTGCAATAGGTCGCGGGTTGTTCAGGGATAACCCCATGATCTGCAAGTCGCTCTTGAGCAATGCTCAAAACACGCTTTTTTTCTATGGGATCTTTGACAAAGGCCATCACCTCTTGGGCCGAATAGCCCAGCGATTGCGCCTCTGTCTCGAGAGTTTTAATATAAAACCAAGCCTTTAGAATCCGCGCCGAGATACTGGGACAGGTTTTACGAATGACATTGGCCATAGAAATCGCAATCAACCCTTCGTTGAGTGCAGCTTCTTGTGCCAAACCCTTCGCAGCACTCACCGGCGCCGGCATGCAGCACAGCGCAAAGGCACCGGCCTTTAACGTGGTGCGGATAGCAGCAGGAGGTGAGGCGAATAGGGTCATTTTTATTCAGCCGCCACACCACGCCGGGGTTGACGCTTATGGGCGATACGCGCCTCGATATCGTCGCGGAAATGTCGAATGAGCCCCTGAATAGGCCAGGCGGCCGCATCCCCAAGGGCGCAAATTGTATGGCCCTCGACTTGTTTGGTCACATCTAGCAACATATCAATTTCTTCTGGCTCCGCATCACCACTCACCAGCCGCTCCATCACACGCATCATCCAGCCTGTACCCTCGCGGCACGGGGTACACTGGCCGCAGCTTTCATGCTTGTAAAACTTTGCCAAACGCCAAACAGCTTTGACCACATCCGTCGATTGATCCATCACAATGACCGCCGCAGTGCCCAGACCTGAACGCTGTGCACGCAGCCAGTCAAAATCCATAATCGCATCCTGCCGCATCACAGAGCCAGGCAACATAGGCACGGAAGATCCGCCCGGGATAACCGCTTTGAGATTGTCCCACCCCCCACGGATCCCGCCACAATGCTTGTCAATCAGCTCGTCAAACGGGATCGACATAGACTCTTCGACCACGCAGGGATTATTCACATGGCCGGAAATTGCAAATAGTTTGGTTCCCGTGTTGTTGGGACGGCCAAACCCTGAGAACCAAGCGCCACCCCGGCGCAAAATGGTGGGCACGACTGCGATAGACTCAACATTGTTCACCGTGGTCGGACAGCCATATAGCCCCGCCCCCGCAGGAAACGGTGGTTTCATCCGCGGCATGCCTTTCTTGCCCTCAAGGCTCTCCAAAAGCGCAGTTTCCTCACCGCAAATATACGCCCCTGCCCCATGATGCAGGTAAATATCGAAATCCCAGCCTGATTTGGCCGCATTCTTGCCAACAAGCCCGGCATCATAGGCTTCATCAATCGCGGCCTGTAACGCCTCTCTTTCGCGGATATATTCGCCGCGAATGTAAATATAACACGCATGGGCGTTCATCGCGAAGGAGGCAATTAGACAGCCTTCAATCAGCGTGTGCGGATCATGGCGCATGATTTCACGGTCTTTACAGGTACCCGGCTCAGATTCATCCGCGTTCACTACCAAATAAGACGGACGGCCATCGCTTTCCTTGGGCATAAAGGACCACTTCAACCCAGTTGGAAATCCCGCCCCGCCGCGGCCGCGCAACCCGGAGGCCTTCATCTCATCGATGATCCAATCGCGGCCCTTTTTGATCAAAGCGGCCGTGCCATCCCAATGACCCCGCGCCTTGGCACCTTTCAATGTGCGCTCATGCATCCCATAGAGATTGGTGAAAATACGATCTTGATCTTTCAGCATGTCATTTAGCCTTTATCTGCATCGCGGCGCGCACGCCAAATTTGAAAAGTGACAACCAGTGACCAAACCATTGCAGCCATTACGGCTAAATCTAGCAACAGCATGTAACGGCTGGAAATATCAAGCTGCACAGCGGCCCATTGCATACCCAGCCAAATCAGCATCGCACCGGCAATGACCAGACTGGCTGTCCAGCCTTTCTTGGCTTGCATATGATCGTTTTGACTGTGCATTTCGTGTTTGGTTTTTCAACTCAGTGTCTTTGCCAGAGGGCGTTCGGTTATTTGGTTTCTTTCGCCTTGGCCGTTTTGGCCTTTGAGGCGGCCTTGGCTTTGGTCTTTGGAGTGGCTTTCGCTTTTGCTGCCTTCCCCAACCATGGGGTTAGGAGCAGCACTTCGCTGCCGTCAATGCGTTTGACCGTATCGCCCAAATCGACAGCCAATTGCACAGAAGCGTTGAAAGCCGCTTTGCCGGCCTCGTGATCTTGCAAGGAGGTCAAGCCCATGGCCGGCTCTGC
>JAKMFM010000172.1 GCA_022425445.1 Planktomarina sp. | reverse complement strand
GAACTTTGCTGACCAAAGGACAGGTGGCATCGACATAGATCATGTTGCGCGCCTGCGCGGCGCTTGGAACAGATTTTGGCACCCCATGCGCCGAAAAAATTACCGGACGATCATCAGGACATTCGTCTAGCTCTTTTACAAAGATTGCGCCCTGCGCGCGCAGACCATCGACGACAAATTTATTGTGAACAATCTCGTGACGCACAAAAACGGGCGCGCCCCATTTTTGCAGCGCCATCTCTACGATTTTGATGGCACGATCCACCCCCGCGCAAAACCCTCTTGGCGCTGCGAGATAAAGTTTGAGCTCAGGTTTTGTCATGGCACGGATCCTTTGCTTGGCACATTAAATGTGCCAAGCCAGATCGTCCAGAGTTATGGCGGATTATTCGGCTTCTGCCGGGGCCACAAAGTCATCGTTTTCGCGCGCTGGGCGACCGATCACGTCACGCAACGCATCCAATTCAATGAAGTTGTCGCATTGGCGGCGCAACTCATCAGCGATCATTGGAGGTTGGCTGCGAATTGTAGAGACCACGGACACGCGCACGCCTTGGCGCTGCACACTTTCTACCATCGGCCGGAAGTCACCATCGCCGGAGAAGAGTACGATGTGATCAACATGAGGCGCTAGTTCCATGGCGTTCACTGTCAATTCAATGTCCATATTGCCCTTAATTTTCCGGCGCCCCTGGCTGTCGGTAAATTCTTTTGCAGCTTTGGTGACCATGGTGAAGCCGTTGTAATTCAGCCAATCGACCAAGGGTCGGATCGGTGAATATTCATCGTTCTCCAACAGCGCAGTGTAGTAGAATGCGCGCAGCATTTTTCCCCGGCTTGTGAATTCTTGGCGCAGAAGTTTGTAGTCGATGTCGAAGCCCAAGGCTTTCGCGGCGGCGTATAGATTTGCACCATCAATAAAAAGCGCCAAGCGCTCGTCGCGGTAAAACATTTCAAATATATCCTTTTTAAGCACCCGGTGCCACGAAAAGTGTGAGTTGCATCCCGGGCCTGAGTAATTTACTTGATAAAATAGTTTTCGTAAACGTCACCCATGCAAAATAAAATAAAAAACCAGAAAAACACTGTACTGGTCGCCATGGGCGGCAACTTAGAGTCTGAAACAGGCCCGCCGCGTGCAACTTTGGGCTATGCTCTGGCGTCACTTCGTATAGTGACGAACAGCCTCGTGCGAAAAAGTAAATATTTTGTTACCCCCTGTTTTCCGATTGGATATGGACCTGATTACGTTAATGCGGCTGTTTCATTTCAGTTTCAGGGCGAATCACATGAGCTTTTGGCGATATTGCATCGCATTGAGGCCAACTTCGGTCGGCGAAGAACCCAGAGATGGGGTGGCCGGGTTTTGGATCTGGATTTACTGGCCTTTGGCGATGAAATCGCACCAACGGTCAAGGTCTTTGAGGCGTGGCGCGACAAGCCACTGACTGAGCAGGTGTCTCAAACCCCGCAAGAGTTGATCCTTCCGCATCCACGCATGCAGGACAGAGCCTTTGTTTTAGGGCCGCTGATGGATGTCGCACCCGATTGGCGTCACCCGGTATCGGGTCACACAGTGCGCCAGATGTACAACCGTTTGCCGTTGGAAGAGCGTGTGGCTCTCAAGCCACTGCCCTAGGCGCGGTCTGCCAGTCTGTATGGGCGATTTACCCTTGCGTTTCGTGTCATTCGCTCCTAAATAGCCAACTTCATTACAAACGCAGGAGATCAGACATGGCGCGTGTCACAGTTGAAGATTGTGTAGACAAGGTCCCAAATCGCTTTGACCTGGTCATGCTTGCGGCCCATCGGGCGCGCGAGATTGCCAGTGGGTCTCCGGTCACTGTGGATCGTGACAACGATAAAAACCCAGTTGTTTCCCTGCGTGAAATCGCCGATGAAACGCAAATGGTCGATGATCTGCTTGAGCGTCTGATCGAAAGCAATCAAACTCAAATCGAAGTCGACGAGCCGGAAGAAGATTCCATGGCACTGTTGATGGGCGGTGAGCCGGACAAGCCGGCCGAAGATGATTTGAATGACGAAAAGTTGCTGCGTGCTTTAATGGAAGCTCAAGGCCAACCTTAAGGAAATACAGGCATGATCACAGCCGACGACCTTATCGGTCTGATCCGCGCCTACAATCCGTCAACAAACGCCGAGCAGCTTGCGCAAGCCTATCGTTTCTGTGAAGAAATGCACGAGGGGCAGTATCGAAGATCTGGCGAGCCCTATTATACTCATCCCGTAGCGGTCGCCTGCATTTTGGCTGATCAACATCTTGACGATGCGACGATCATCACAGCGTTGTTGCATGACACGATTGAAGATACTAAGGCGAGCTTTTCGGATGTAGAGCGTATGTTCAGCCGCGAGGTGGCTGAGCTGGTAGACGGGGTGACCAAGCTCACCAATCTGCAACTCTCCTCCAGAGTGAACAAGCAGGCGGAAAATTTTCGCAAGCTGATCATGGCCACATCAAAAGATATTCGGGTCACTTTGGTGAAATTGGCGGATCGGCTGCATAACATGCGCACAATTCGCTCGATGACTCCGGAAAAACAGCAGCAAAAAGCGCTGGAAACTATGGATATTTATGCACCACTGGCCGGGCGCATGGGGATGCATTGGCTGCGCGAAGAGCTGGAAGACCTGGCCTTTCAAGTTCTCAATCCTGACGGGCGCAAGTCCATAATGCGCCGTTTCATTAAGTTGCAAAATGAAACCGGCGATGTGGTGCAAAAGATCAAAGGCGACTTGTTTGAGGAACTGGAACGTGCTGGGCTCGAGGGCGCGGAAATTCAAGGCCGGGCCAAAAAACCCTATTCCATCTGGCGAAAGATGCAAAATAAGGAGCTGTCCTTCTCACGCTTGTCAGATATTTATGGGTTTCGGGTCATTGTTGAGAGTGAATCCGATTGCTACCGGGTGCTTGGGCTGATCCATCAGCGGTGGCGGGCGGTGCCGGGGCGATTTAAAGATTACATCAGCCAACCGAAATCTAACGGGTATCGCAGCATTCACACCACGGTTTCGGGGCGTAACGCCCGCCGGGTGGAGGTGCAAATCCGCACTAAATCAATGCATCAAGTGGCAGAAAAAGGTGCCGCGGCGACCTGGTCGTATAGAGACGGGGCGCGGGTCGATAATCCGTTTGCTTTGGATCCGTCAACTTGGATCGCCTCGCTGACAGAGCGGTTCAGCTCCGAAGGTGACGATGGGGAATTCCTTGAAGCGTTCAAATTGGAAATGTACACGGACCAAGTGTTTTGCTTTTCACCCAAAGGCGATGTCATCAAACTTCCGCGTGGCGCCACTCCTATTGATTTTGCCTATGCCATCCATACGCGCATCGGCGCGGCCTGTGTCTCGGCAAAGGTTGACGGTATTCGCGTGCCGCTGTGGACGCGCTTGCGCAATGGGCAGTCTGTGCAGATTATCACCGCGGAGGGGCAAACCCCGCCGGCCAGCTGGATTGATGTTGTCGCCACCGGCCGGGCGAAAACCGCCATCCGCCGCAGCTTGCGCGAATTTGACCGTGAGAAATTTATTAAACTGGGACAAGAGTTTGCCCGGGTGGCTTTTGAAAAAGTCAATAAGAAGGCCACAGATCGTGCGTTGAAGACCGCGGCGAAACACTATGGCTTGCCAAGTGCCGATGAGTTGTTGGCTCGGCTGGGCAGCTCTGAAATCGCCGCGCGTGATGTAGTGGCGGAGCTCTATCCAAATCTCAAAGTGCGCGACACGGATGAGGTGGAGCCAGGGGTCGCCTTGATCGGGTTGGAGCCTGGACAGAAATTCACCCATGGGGCCTGTTGTAACCCCTTGCCGGGCGAGCGCATTGTTGGGATTATTTTCAAAGGTCGTGGGGTTGTGGTGCACACCATCGATTGCCCAAACCTGTTGCATTATGAATCCCAAATGGACCGGTGGTTAGATCTGCATTGGCGGGATGGCCAGCATGCCGCGACCCACCCTGCGCAGCTCATCACGACGATTTTAAACGGTGCAGGCGTCATGGGGCGGATTTGTACATTGATTGGCGATCAGAATGCCAATATTTCTGACATTCACTTTTTGGATCGCAAGCCGGATTATTTCAAAC
>JAKMFM010000153.1 GCA_022425445.1 Planktomarina sp. | reverse complement strand
ATGTTCGGGCTATGGCGCAGCCTGGTAGCGCGTCCGTCTGGGGGACGGAAGGTCGCAGGTTCGAGTCCTGCTAGCCCGACCAATAAACAACCGCCCTGCCCCGTGGCACGGGCGGTTTTTTGAAATTGAGAGGACCTCAATGCCCCAAGGTGTCATTCCAAGTCATATGATTGAAACTATGGTTACTCAGGGCCAAATTTTGATCTCTGAACCGCTGCAAGGCGATCAAGTACAGCCTGCATCGCTGGATCTGCGTTTGGGACATATTGCCTATCGGGTCCGAGCATCCTTTCTCGCAGGGCATAGGGCCACAGTCGCGGAGCGGTTGCGTGAATTTGAAATGCACCGAATTGACCTGTCAGAGGGCGCCGTCTTGGAAAAAGGCTGTGTTTACCTCGTCCCTCTGATGGAATCGCTCGATTTGCCACCAGAAATAGAGGCTGTGGCAAATGCAAAATCTTCAACCGGCCGCCTGGATCTTCTAACACGAACCATCACCGATCACGGCAAAGAGTTTGACCGTATTGTTAAAGGCTACAGCGGTCCGCTCTATGCGGAAATTTGCCCCCGCTCCTTTTCCGTTCTGGTCCGGCCTGGCATGCGCCTCAATCAAATTCGCTTTCGTCGAGGTTATGCCGTGTTAGACGATGTGGCACTCACAAATTTGCACGCGCAGTCACCATTGGTCTCGGGCGATGCTGTGATCCAAGACGGACTAGGTTTTTCTGTTGACCTCAGCGCCGGTCGTAACGGTTTGGTTGGGTATCGTGCCAAACCGCATACCGGCGTGATCGACCTTGGCAAAATTGGCGCTTATGATCCGGCTGATTATTGGGAAGAAATTCGCACAGATACTCAGCAAATCATCTTGGATCCGGGCGCATTCTACATTCTGGTAAGCCAGGAGGCTGTGACAATACCACCAGAATATGCGGCAGAAATGGCCCCATATTTGGCTATGGTTGGTGAATTTCGCGTGCATTACGCAGGTTTCTTTGACCCTGGCTTCGGCCATGCCGCCGCGAATGGCCAAGGCAGCAGAGGCGTTCTCGAAGTCCGCTGCCATGAGGCGCCCTTTGTCTTGGAACATGGGCAAGTTGTTGGACGTTTGGTCTATGAGGCGATGCTTGCGACACCCAGCCAGCTTTACGGTAGGGACATTGCCTCCAACTACCAAGGGCAAGGGCTGAAACTGTCAAAACATTTTAAATAGCCAAGGGCCGCAGTTTTGCGAGCCAGAGCGCGATCAAAATCTCCGCGTGCGCTTGACAATATTCGCATTGTCTCTCAAGCGTTTCTTCTGTTCGGGAGACATATCTTGATCTTCCGGCTTTTTGCGCCACTTTGTGGCCGCGTTAATGCCTTTGTTAATACCAAGCGTCATCAAACGACGAATGACAATGTTAATGAACATGTTAATATAACGGTTCATCCTCTGGCTCTTCAATTACGTCATCAAATAAGTTTTCTTGTAAATCTACGTCTGAATGTGGCTCAGACAAAACCTCAGCACTAGGCGCGGGGCGGTTTTCAAGCAGTCCAGCCGCTCGCAGCTCTTTAAGGCCCGGCAAATCACGGGCGCTTTCCAATCCAAAATGATCTAGAAAAGACTCTGTCACCACAAATGTGACGGGACGACCGGGCGTCTGACGACGGCGACCGATTTTGATCCACGCCAATTCGATCAGCTGATCCACCGTACCGCGGCTCACCGCAACCCCACGGATTTCCTCAATTTCTGCGCGGGTCACCGGTTGATGATAGGCAACAATGGCCAAAGTTTCAATTGCGGCCCGCGATAGCTTACGTGTTTCCACAGTCTCGCGTTGCATCAAAAACCCCAGATCAGGCGCCGTGCGAATGGCCCAAGCTTCCTGCACTTTCACAACAATGACACCGCGGCCGTCATACCGCTTTTGTATATTCTGCACGGCTATGAGCGGATCACACCCATGCGGCATCCGCCCCGCCATTTCACGCAATGAAACCGGCTCTGCGGATGCAAATAGAATGGCCTCGACCATGCGCTCTTGTTCGGCCATGGGCGGTGCTTCGAACAAGCTTTCTTCTTGCAGGTCATCCATCTCGATCGGCCCCTTTAATCTGAATAGATGAGAAAATTTCATCCTGCCGTATGACAATCTTTCCTTCTTTGGCCAGCTCTAAAGAGGCTGCGAAAGTTGACGCTGTGGCGGATCGCCGTTTTTTAGGATCATCAGTCCAGCCATCGGGCAGATAGGCGAGAATATCCGTCCAATGGCCCGTAAAGCCAATCAGCCCCCGCATGCGCTGCAGGGCTTGTTCCATTGTAAACACAGAATCACGGTCCATCACAAAGGGACGGAAATCGTCGCGCGTGCGAATGCGCGCATAGCCCTGCATCAAATCCAACAGATTGGCCGAGTAAGTGACAGTCTTTCGGCGTGTCACATCCTCCGTCCCCCCGCGCACAAAACGATCCCGCCCCAAGCGATCCCGCGCCATCAGTTTTGCGGCCGCATCGCGCATCGCTTGCAGCCGCTCGAGTTGAAAGGCCAGATGCGCTGCCAGCTCGTCGCCCGTTGGGCCGGCCATGGTTGGATCCGGCGGCAAGAGCAGTCGCGATTTCAAAAACGCCAACCAAGCGGCCATAACCAAATAGTCAGCAGCCAATTCAATGCGCAACTCGCGCGCCTTTTCGATGAAACCGAGATATTGAACTGCAAGATCCAAAACTGAAATTTTGCGTAGATCTACCTTCTGCGCGCGTGACAGTGACAAAAGCAAATCCAATGGCCCTTCGAACCCATCGACATCAACGATAAGTGTCTCCGCCGCCACGCGTTCCGCAACAGCTTGATGGTCAAATAACTCTTCTTGCATCACCGAAACTCGCTCAAAACTGTGTCAAATTCGGCTTTCAATTGCTGAATGTCAACCGGCTGCACGTCAGGCCTTTGCGCCAAGACCTGCGCAACCCGCAATTGGCTGGCCTCACTCAAACCATCCGTGTGATCGGCCAAATGCTGCATCTGATCCATCTGTCCGTTGCAATGCAAAATAATATCGCACCCGGCAGAAAGCGCCCTTTGTGCCCTCAGATCCAAAGGACCGGACAAAGCTTCCATCGAAATATCGTCCGTCATCAACAGCCCATCAAATTCAATGTGGTTGCGGATGATCTCAATCATCTCCACCGAATGTGTCGCGGGATGGTTGGGATCTATATCTTCGAACACCAAATGCGCCGTCATACCCATCTCAATCGTATTGAGCTGACGAAAGGCTTCAAAATCATGTCGCTCCAGGCTGCCACGTTTTACAATCACGTGCGGCAGATCCAAATGCGAGTCCAAGGTTGCCCGCCCGTGGCCCGGAATATGTTTCAAAACACCCGATACCCCCCCATGCCGCAGGCCTTGATGCAGCGCGCGCGCGTGCGAAACAACCGTGGAAACCGTACTGCCATAACAGCGGTTTTTCAAAATAGCATGAGTATCAGGTTGCGCAATATCGCCCAATGGCGCGCAATTGCTATCAATCCCACAGCTGCGCAAATTTTCCGCGATCAACCGGCCCCGCAACCAAAATAGCCGCTCGGACTGAGGGGCGCCAGCTTGATCCAGCGCTGGCGGAAACTCGAACCAATGCGGCGCACCAAGCCGCGACACGCGCCCACCCTCTTGGTCGATCATAATAGGCGCCTGCCAGCCAACGGCGGAGCGCAATTCTGCGCAAAGCTGGCGAATTTGTGCAGGGGTTTCAAGGTTTCGTGAAAAGAAAATAAAGCCAAAGGGTTGAATTTTGGCAAAAAAGTGGCACTCTCGGGGAGAGAGAAATGGACCTTCGCAACCAAATATGAATGGAGAAAGGGCCATGACGAACCCTACCCTAGTTCATTATCACAGAATAACATTCCGCATTCTGCCGATTGAGCGCAGTGCACAGGCGCCGCGCCTCCTCCTGATTTTCAAAGCCATGAACACGCAAGCGGTAAATGGTGCCTCCGCCAACCGCGGCCTGTAAAATCACATGCGGTTTGCCGACCAAATAATCCCCGTGGCGTTCGGACAGATCTGCCCAGGCTTGCTCGGCGATCGCGGCACTGCCGAAGGCGCCCAATTGCGCCATGGGCGCACCGCGGACAATTTGCGCGGCCGGGATATTTCGCGGTGCGACCCGCGGCGTCTGACGGGTGAAAACCGCAAAAGGCCGCAGACGTGGACGCAAGGATTGGATTGGGCCGCCACCGGCTGATGCCGGAATGACTGCGGACGCCGGCTCTTTCACTGGCGCCATATCCGTGCCGGCCGCCAGCATCGCGGCCAGGCTCTCCGCCGTCTCGTCAATAATGAGAGCCTGCGCAGAATCCATCTCGGGTTCAGGCAGAACCACAGCTGCGGGCGCGGCGACAGTAGCGATTTCGCGGTCCACAAGCGGTTGAATAGGTTGGTCTTCAGCTTGCAAATTGATGGGACGTGGTGCCAATTGCAGCGGGTCATCCACCGCACCGGTGATTTGGCTGCCGGCCACCTCATTTACAGTAAGACCTTGATGAGCCACCAAAAGTCCACCTGGGTCTTCTGGGGCGACCCGCGCGGGGCCTTCCAAAGCGCGCACCACGGGCACTCCAGAGCTGTCTCGAAGAACGGTTTTCGCTCCCCAAGTGACAATTCCAACAAAGACCGCTAAAGAAATAACGGCCCCAACTATATTCGCATAGGCCGCAGGATTGAACCGCTCAGAGTCTCCTTGCGCCTCATAGGTCGCGTTTGCCATGTTGCCTCACTGCCCGGGCCTTGACCCAGATCTACTGACACTGCCTCATTCACACCCGCGTTGACGCTATTTTATCGCATTTCTTGCGCGGGTTGCACGCCCAAGATACCCAAACCGTTAGAAATAACAACCGCCGTGGCACGAATCAGCGCGATTTTTGCTTGGCTTGCGGCCAAATTGTCCTCTTGAAGGAACCTTAGCTCAGGCTGTTCATTGCCTTTATTCCATAGAGCATGAAATTCTGAGGCTAAATCATAAAGGTAAAACGCAATGCGATGCGGTTCATTCGAACGGGCGGCGATTTCAATTAACCGTGGAAATTCGGCCAATTTCGCGGCCAAAGCCAGCTCGGCATGATCTGTCAGCCCGGCAAGATCCGCAGCCCGCAAATCAGCATCATCGACCGGAACCGCAGACAGCTGCGCCTTGCGCAGCACTGAGCAAATCCGAGCATGCGCGTATTGCACATAGAACACCGGGTTCTCTTTGGTCTGCTCCATCACCTTATCGAAATCAAAGTCGAGCGGCGCATCATTTTTCCGGGTCAGCATGACAAAACGCGTGGCATCCGCGCCGACTTGATCTACCAAATCACGCAGCGTAACAAATGTTCCTGCCCGTTTCGACATCTTGAAAGGCTCACCGTTCTTAAACAGCTTGACCAATTGGGTCAGCTTAATATCGAGTGAGGTCTGATCATTTGACAAGGCTGAAACGGCTGCCTTCATCCGTTTCACATAACCGCCGTGATCGGCGCCGAAGACATCGATCAATTGATCGAAACCGCGCTGCACTTTGTCATAGTGATAGGCTATATCGGGCGCAAAATAGGTCCAGCTGCCATCGGATTTTTGCACCGGCCTGTCCACATCATCCCCGTGATCGGTGGATCGGAATAAAGTTTGCTCACGCGGCTCCCAATCCTCCGGTTTTTTGCCCTTCGGCGGCTCCAAGACCCCTTGATAAATCAGCCCTTTGAACTTCAGATCTTCAATCGCCGCCTCAATGCGGCCTGTGCCGTAAAGCGATTTTTCAGAATAAAATACATCCATTTTGACGCCAAGCGCCAGAAGATCTTGTTCGATCAAATCCATCATGGCGCGGGTCGAGAAATCTCTCACATCGGCCAGCCAGACCTGCTCCCCCTTGCCCAGGTAGCTGTCCCCAATTTTTTCCTTGAGCGCCTGACCCACTTCAATCAGGTAATCGCCCGGATATGTACCATCTTCAAAGGCGACCTCTTGGCCATGAGCCTCCAGGTAGCGCAGGTAGACAGAGCGCGCCAAAACATCAACCTGGGCGCCGCCATCATTAATATAATACTCACGCGTCACCTCGTAGCCGGCAAAGTCCAGCATAGAGGCCAAAGCATCGCCAAAAACCGCACCACGGGTGTGGCCCACATGCAAAGGCCCTGTGGGGTTTGCGGAGACATATTCAACATTCACTTTGAGGCCCGCGCCGATTGTGGCTCGGCCATAGCCATCCTGATCGGTCAAAATTGCGCGCAGGACATCGGCCCAAAGATTAGGCGAGAGGCGCAGATTCAAAAACCCTGGACCCGCGACCTCTACCGAAGCCAACCGCGGATCAGCAGATAGGAGCGCCGCCAATTTTTCAGCAATATCGCGTGGCTTGCACTTTGAGGGTTTGGCTAAGACCATTGCTGCATTGGTGGCCATATCACCATGGGCGGCATCGCGCGGCGGCTCAACGGTCACCGCGTCAAAGCTCAAGCCATCAGGCAAGTCGCCTTGCGTCTGCATATGCTGCAAACTGTCAATAACAAGGCTACGGATTTCGGCAAAAAGGTTCATATCATCATCCCAAAGTGAAGCTGACGTTTAGCAAATTTCACCGTAACGTCAACGCGCCCCAAACAGCCGGTCATGCTCTTGCTGTGCGAAACGGTCGGTCATGCCGGCAATGTAATCGGCCACCAGCCGCGCGCGTGCCTGTGTGGCGGAAAAATCTGAGAGCTGCGCCTCCCATTCCGTAGGCATCTCGCCGGGCGTGGTCATGAATGTCTCAAACAAATCCCGCACCACCTGCGCCGCATGCTCACGCTGCACCACCACACGGGGGGCACGGTACATGTTTTGGAACAAAAAGTCGCGTATGACTTTCAGATCGCTCCACAGCTCTGGAGAAAACTGGACAACCGGATAGTCGAGATTGCGAATATCTTGCGCCGTTGTTGCACCCGATTGCGCCAATAACGCAGCGCTGGTTTGCATGACATCTTCGACCATAACCCCAAACACCCGACGCAAAGCCTCATGGCGCCGCCTGTGGGCATCCAATCCGCTGTAGAGCCGATCGACCTGAGCATAGGCCGGGCCGACGATTGGCAGCTGCTCTGCCTGTGCGTCGGTAAACACGCCCGCCCGCAAACCGTCGTGAAGATCGTGGTTATTATAGGCCACATCATCGGCCAATGCCGCAACCTGCGCCTCGGCGCTCGCATAGCTGTGCAGCTCGAGATCATGCTGCAGATTATATTCAAGCAAGGCGGGAGGATGGGGCAACGCCACAGGTCCATTGTGTTTAGCAATCCCTTCCAAACATTCCCAAGTGAGATTCAGCCCATCAAACTGCGCATAATGCTGCTCCAATGCGGTCACGATGCGCAAAGCCTGGGCATTGTGATCAAAGCCGCCATAGGCCTGCATTTCGGCATCCAGCGCATCCTCGCCCGTATGGCCAAATGGCGGATGTCCAAGGTCATGGGCCAGTGACACCGCTTCGACCAACTCGTGATTGAGCCCTAACGTGCCGGCAATTGTGCGCGCCACTTGCGCCACTTCAATTGAGTGGGTGAGACGGGTGCGAAAATAATCTCCCTCATGCTCAACAAAGACTTGCGTTTTATGCTTAAGACGCCTGAAGGCGCTGGAATGAATAATCCGGTCCCTATCTCTTTGGAAACAAGACCGAAAGGCGCTTTCCGGCTCACTGAACAGGCGGCCACGGCTGTCTTGCGGGTTGGATGCGAAACTTGCTGTCATGATTGCCCATCTTGTCGCCTGCTCTTGCAGCGCTTATATGGGAGTTACCCGTTAATGTCATGTGAGCTTTTTATCAATGTTGACCCTGCCTCCCAAAGTGACCCAACGCGCCTTTGAACGGCTTGCCGAAATTGGCGCGCATGCGCAGGGAAAATCGCTGCGCATCGCGGTTGAGGGCGGTGGCTGTTCTGGTTTTCAATATGAGATCGAATTGGATGAGCAAAAGCCCGATGATTTGGTCTTATCAGGTCAGGGCGAAACCGTTGTGATTGACGCGGTGTCCTTACCATTTCTAGCCTCAGCGACCATTGATTTTAGTGAAGAATTAATTGGTGCGCGCTTTGTCATCGACAATCCCAACGCTTCCTCAAGCTGCGGGTGCGGTGTCTCATTTTCGATGTAGTCGCACCGCGATTGCTTTTTGACCGCTCAAACCTCAACGATTGCGATAGATCTCATGAAAATAGCGACATTCAATATCAATGGGATCAAAGCTCGCATTCAAGCCCTAACGGATTGGCTCAATGAGGCCCAGCCCGACGTGGCGCTGCTGCAAGAAATCAAATCTGTCGATGAGAATTTCCCGCGCGCTCATTTTGAGGATATGGGGTATCAGGTGGAAACCCACGGTCAAAAGAGCTTCAACGGCGTGGCAATCTTATCGAAATTGCCGCTTGAGGATGTCACCCGTGGCCTGCCGGGAGATGACAGTGATGAACAGGCCCGCTGGATCGAAGCCACAGTTATCGGCAAACGGCCCATTCGAGTGTGTGGACTATATCTGCCGAATGGAAATCCTGCGCCCGGCCCGAAGTATGACTACAAGCTCGACTGGATGCGGCGTTTAAAAATCCGTGCTGAAGCCTTGATGGCGGCTGAAGAGCCAGCATTGATGGCCGGAGATTACAATATCATTCCACAGCGCGAAGATGCCGCAAAGCCCGAGAGCTGGGCGCAAGACGCACTGTTTTTGCCGCAATCGCGCGCGGCGTTTCGAGATGTGGTCAATTTGGGATTCACGGAAGCTTTCCGAAGCCGGCAGAGCGCACCGGGGCATTATTCTTTTTGGGACTATCAGGCGGGCAGTTGGCAGCGCAATAATGGGATCAGAATTGACCATTTCTTGCTAACACCCAGCTGCGCAGATTTACTACAAGCCTGCGAAATCGATTCGGCCATTCGTGGTAGAGACAAACCATCAGACCACGTGCCAGTGTGGATCACGCTCGACGCTTAGGCTGCTCTAATGATGGAGTTCCTGCCCGGCCTGCGACCGAGGCCGTTCTTTAAATAGCGGCACCATCGCAGACCACACCCCATCACTTAACGCGCGGTGATATAGAGCCGCAGCAACATGTAGCATGATCAAACCATAGCTCGCGGTAATGCTCACCTCATGCGCCGCGATGCAAAACTCCATTAGCGCTCCGCTGTGCATGCCAAGCGTGAAGACGACACCGATGGCTAGCCCACTGACGCCAATGGCCATCAACGCCACATACATGCCAAAATGCACAAGCTTTGCTGCCATCCGATCCCAAACGGGCGCCGCTGCCGGCAAAGCGGACCCCTGCCCGCGCATGATCCACAACCGCATCGCTAAAAGTGCAAGAAAAACGCAGGCAAAAATAAACTCAAATCGCAAGAAACCCGGATCTTCCAATTGGCTTAAATCATCAACTTGTTTGAAAATTCCGTAGGCAAAAACCCCGATAAAGCCCCAATGGAGGAGTTTAGCGGATGTCGAATAGATTTGAGTCGGGCCCATCCCATGCATTTTGGTGTTCCTTCGCAGATTTGGGACACACACAGATCTGGCCCCGCTTGAAACGAATACACTCTTTGATTTACCAAATTATGACCGCGTCTCAAAACTACTTTGAAAACAGACTTAATCGTCGCGATGGACCTTTTCGCGCCGCTCATGCCGCTCCTGCGCCTCAAGACTCATCGTCGCGATGGGGCGGGCGTCCAAACGGCGCAGCGAAATGGGGTCACCCGTCTCTTCGCAATAGCCGTATTCTCCGTCTTCAATACGGCGCAGAGCCGCATCTATTTTTGACACCAGTTTGCGCTGGCGATCGCGCGTGCGCAATTCAAGCGCCCTGTCGGTCTCCTCACTCGCTCGGTCGGAAATATCAGGGATAGCTCGGGTATTGTCTTGCAACGTTTCGATCGTTTCTTTGCTATCGGACATCAATTCATTTTTCCAAGCCAGCAACTTGGAGCGAAAATAGGCAAGCTGCCTGTCGTTCATAAATGGCTCATCGTCAGCCGGGCGATAATCATCGGGCACAATAACCTCAGCTTTCATAGAGCAAACCTCATAATCTAAACGCAGCGGCGCGTCGCAAAGCTGCTTTTGAGCGGGATGTATCCAACGTTAACACATTTGTCACGCAGAAAACCGCGATTGGAACAGTATAAAGACCATGTTAGGTTCAAAAAAAACAAGTAGAGAGTCGTGCTGTGAAATTTACCTCCACCGATACCTATATTGCCGCCGATGATTTGGCTGTGGCTGTGAACGCCGCTGTGACCTTGGAACGCCCGCTGTTGGTCAAGGGTGAGCCAGGGACAGGTAAAACCGAACTGGCCCTACAGGTGGCATCCGCACTTGGCATGGACATGATAGAGTGGAATATCAAATCCACCACCCGCGCCCAACAGGGACTTTATGAATACGATGCAGTCAGCCGATTGCGCGACAGCCAGCTCGGTGATGAACGGGTGCTCAATGTTTCGAACTATATCAAAAAAGGCAAAATTTGGCAGGCTTTCGAAAGCGCTAAAAAGGTAGTTTTGCTCATCGATGAGATTGACAAGGCTGATATCGAATTTCCCAACGACCTGTTGCAAGAACTCGATCGTATGGCGTTTCATGTCTATGAAACCGGCGAAACCGTCGAAGCGCACCATCGCCCAGTGGTAATTATCACCTCCAACAATGAAAAAGAGCTGCCCGATGCCTTCCTTCGCCGGTGCTTTTTCCACTACATAAGTTTTCCTGATCCAGATACTTTGCGGCAGATTATCGAAGTGCATCACCCCGGGCTGAAACCTCAGCTTTTGGAAGCTGCTCTGACACAGTTTTTCGAAGTGCGCGAGACGCCCGGTTTGAAGAAAAAACCCTCTACAAGCGAAGTACTCGATTGGCTTAAGCTGCTATTGGCCGAAGATCTCACCACTGAAGATCTGCGGCGGGATGGCGTCAATGCCCTGCCCCGGTTGCACGGTGCATTACTTAAGAATGAGCAAGACGTGCATCTGTTTGAGCGTTTGGCGTTTATGGCGCGTGCCCAAAGATAACCCACACCCACCGGGATTTATACGCCCGCAATATTTTGAAGAATGGAACGACAGATGACATATTTTGGCTTGGCCCTCGGCGGAATATTTGGCGCTGCGCTTGCAGCAAAACGCAACGGTAAACTATTAGATATGATGCAATATGGTGCAGCATGCGGCATTATCGGTGGGCTGTTGGCGTTGATTGCAAATATCGTTATTCTGCGTATGGGCTAACCAATGTTTTTGCCGTTCTTCGACCAACTTAGGGCCCATAAGGTTCCCGTGTCCCTGCGGGAGTTTTTGAGTTTCCTGGAGGCGATGAAAGCGGGAATGGCAACCTATGACATGGAATATTTCTATCTGCTGGGACGGTCCATATTGGTCAAAGATGAACGCAATCTTGACAAATATGACCGCGCTTTTGCAGCAAGTTTTGAAGGTCTTGATCACATTAGCTCGCAAGACATGCTCAACCAAGTGGATATTCCTGAAGAGTGGCTGCGCAAATTGGCCGAAAAAACGCTTTCTGAGGCCGATAAGGCAGAAATTGAAGCTCTGGGCGGATTTGACAAGCTCATGGAGACCCTGCGCAAACGGCTGGAAGAGCAAAAAGGGCGCCACCAGGGCGGCAGCAAATGGGTTGGCACCGCCGGCACGTCGCCCTTTGGTGCCTATGGTTACAACCCTGAAGGCGTGAGAATTGGGCAAGCTGCAAGCCGCCACCAGCGGGCGGTCAAAGTTTGGGATAAACGCAGTTTCAAAAATCTGGATGGCGATGTGGAATTGGGCACCCGCAACATCAAGGTCGCTTTGAAACGCCTGCGAAAATGGGCACGCGATGGGGCGCAGGAGGAATTGGACCTGGACGCCACAATCCGCAAGACCGCAGAAAATGGCTATATTGACGTCCAAACCAGACCTGAGAGGCGCAACGCGGTGAAGGTGCTGTTGTTTCTTGATATAGGCGGCTCAATGGATCCGCATGTCAAAATGGTTGAGGAGTTGTTTTCTGCGGCCCGGTCAGAATTCAAGCATCTAGAAAGCTATTATTTCCACAACTGCCTTTATGAAGGGGTCTGGCGCGACAATGCCCGACGTTGGGACGCACAAATTCCAACAGAAGACCTTTTTCGTACCTATGGAGCAGATTACAAATGCATTTTTGTCGGGGACGCCTCGATGTCTCCCTACGAAATTGCTTATGCAGGCGGAGCAAATGAGCATTGGAACGCCATATCAGGTGAAGCGTGGCTGCGCCGTGCGCAGGACCACTGGCCCAATTCTGTTTGGCTCAACCCCGTTCCAGAAAAATACTGGCCCTACACGCAATCCATTGGAATGATACAAAGAATTTTTGAAAATCGCATGGCGCCCATGACCCTCGATGGCATATCTGATGGAATGAAGTTATTAACTTAGCCCATTGTTTTAAAATCTTTAATCACTTTGAAAAGATTTTAAGAAACACTGTGTCCCCCAAATCTGAGAGGCATTGAAAGGCAGCCGCCGCTGCGCCATATAAAGGGCATGTCAGTCTTGATCCCAATAAGTCTGGCCGTGGTTGTGGGGGTATTTACCTATCTCACCTCGGCAAGCCAAACAAAACGCACATTGGCGAGCCAATCCAGCCCTTTGCGCAACCCGGCGCTGGAAGCGCATTTCGCGAAGCTGGCCAATGCGCTGGATCTCAAACGCTTGCATGTGAACGTCTATGAAATTGATCCGATCAACGGCTTGGCCGCCCCCGATGGGCAAATCTATATCACACGCGGATTTTTGAAAAAATTTCTATCAGGCGAGGTAACCGCCGCGGAAATCAGCTCCGTCATTGCCCATGAACTTGGGCATGTGGCCCTTGGACATACCAAACGGCGGATGATAGATTTTTCCGGACAAAACGCTGTACGCACGGCGCTTGCAGTCACTCTCAATCGCTTTATTCCCTTTATTGGCCCTTGGATCGCCAATTTAGCCGTGAACATGATCGCTGCCGGTATGTCGCGTAAAGATGAGTTTGAAGCCGATGCCTATGCCACCGCCTTGATGATCAAAGCCGGGCTTGGGGCTGCGCCCCAAAAAAGCCTATTTGCAAAACTGGATAAATTGACTGGCAATGGCGCAGCGATGCCCGCTTGGTTTCTCAGCCATCCCAAGACGGCAGACCGCATCAAAGCAATCGAAGCCAATGAAAAACGCTGGACCGGAACAAAATCATAGCCGATCGAATTTACGGCCAAATTGTGGCAACCACGCCTTGCGCCAAATCTCAAGGGTCCGCATCTGCGGATGGGCGGCTTGAACGGCGGTGAGAATCGGGCGCAAAGGATCGATCAAGGCGGAACCATGACGGCGATAAAGCTGTAAAAGCTGTGTGTCTGGATCTACGCGGCTAATGCCATATGGGCTTAGGGCCTCTTGCGGGAAATCTTTCTTATTATGGGTGACGATCACATCCGCGTGGTGCTGGGCCGCGAGGGCCAAAATGTGCAAATCGCCCTGATCGGGCAACCAATAGGGCCGCAGATCCACGGGATCAGGGCGCATCACTGAGGGAAAATCATTCACAAATTGCCGGATCGCATTTTCAGCTTCCAGCTTTTGCATCGGTGTTTTGGCCGCTCGGCGCCACTCTTCTAAGATACGCGGTGTCGCCAGAGGTTCAATAAATCCCGCATGCGCGCAGGTCAGCAAAACCTCTCTCAAAAAGCTGGGAACCAACACGCAGGTATCAAAGACAACCCGCATCAGTGCAGACGAAACACAAGCGTTTTGAGATAACTCGATTCCGTTAGCGCCATGTGATGAGGGTGATCGGGGCCGGCTCCGCCGGTATAAATCAGCTGCGCCTGCCGCCCTGCTCGGCCAATTCCACGGATGGAAGCGGCCCGGAATCGCTCTAGATCGGCCGCATGCGAGCAAGAGCATAGGGTCAAGTAGCCGCCCTCAGCCACCAGAGCACTGGCCAGACGCGCCACACGTTCATAGGCGCGCAATCCCGCTTCGCGCGCAGCTTTCTGAGGCGCGAAGGCCGGAGGGTCGCAGATGACAAGTTCATAGGTCTCGCCCTGCCCCGCCAGTTGCCCCATCACATCGAACGCATCGCCCTTGATCGCTTCAAAGGGTGTTTCAGCCCGCGTGGCCACCGCACCGCGGCTTGCCAGGTTCAAAGCGGGCTGAGAGCCATCCACACAGGTCACAGAGGCCGCGCCATTGGCCATGGTCGCCAAACCAAACCCGCCGACATGGGAAAAAACATCCAAAACGGACTTGCCCTTTGCCAAATCCTGCACAAATTTATGGTTAGGCCGCTGATCGTAAAAAATTCCGGTTTTCTGACCTTCTGCCACATCGGCAAAATACACGGCGCCATTCATGGCCACTTCTATCGCCTCGGCTGGCATGTCGCCCAAGGCCATAAAGCGCGCGTCATCTAAACCTTCCAGAACCCGCGCCCGGCCTGCGCCATTCACCACAATAGATTTCGGCCTCAAAATATCGCACAAAGCCGCGACCAACAGCGAAAGACGTTGATCAACCCAAGCCGCATTGGGTTGAATCACCAATAGATCGGCAAAACGATCAATGATGAGCCCCGGCAGGTGATCGGCTTCTGCATGTATCAAACGATAATACGGTTGACCGTACAGGACCTCACGCAACGAGAGCGCCGTGGCGATTTTCTGCGCGAACCAGGCCTGATCGACCGCGCAGTTCACATCATCCGAGATCTTGCGCGCGAAAATTTTCGACTTGGGATTGAGCGCAAAAAGCCCAAGCATGTTTTGCCCATGATCTTGCAGGACCGCCAGGCTGCCGGGCTCTATGGCCTTTGTGCGGCGGTCGGTGACCAATTCATTGTCATAGACCCAGGGAAACCCGTGCCGCAGGCGTTGGGCATTGGTTTTAGACTTTAATCGGATCACCGGACGGTCACTGTGCATCTCTGCCCCCTTTATGGTTGGACATGGCCTAATTCAGTGAAACTTTAACAACAAGGGCAGATGTGTATTGATTTCTGGCGTGAAGTGTGATGATAGCGCTAACATGATTATGGAGAGACCTATGCCCCTGCATCCAAAACTGGCAGACGTAACGCAAAAGATTGTTGAGCGCTCGAAAGACAGCCGCACCACCTATTTGGCAAAAATAACGCGTGCCGCACAAGACGGTCCTCGCCGCGCCCATCTCAGCTGTGGCAACCAGGCCCATGCCTACGCCGCTATGGGCGATGATAAATCAACGCTCCTGCATGAGCGCGCGCCAAATATTGGGATCATCACCGCCTATAACGACATGCTCTCTGCACACCAACCGTTTGAGGCCTACCCAGAACACATCAAGACGGCCGCCCGCGCGCTTGGCGCAACAGCGCAGGTGGCCGCTGGGGTCCCAGCCATGTGCGATGGGGTCACACAGGGGCAACCCGGGATGGAGCTAAGTTTGTTTTCACGAGATACAATCGCACTGGCCGCCGCCATCGGCCTGTCGCACAACACGTTCGACGCAGCGGTTTTTCTTGGCGTTTGTGATAAAATCGTTCCTGGTTTGATGATCGCAGCTGCCACCTTTGGGCATCTGCCGTCCGTCTTTTTGCCAGCCGGTCCCATGCCATCGGGCATTAGCAACGACGAGAAAACCGAAGTGCGTAAACGCTTTGCAGACGGGCTTTGCGACCGAATCGAGCTGATGGCCGCAGAAATGGCCAGCTATCACGGCCCCGGCACCTGCACCTTCTATGGCACGGCCAATTCCAATCAGATGCTAATGGAATTCATGGGGATGCATCTGCCCGGCGCCAGCTTCGTTCCGCCCGCAAGTGAGCTGCGCGGCGCCCTCACCGAGCAAGGTACTGCGCAAGTCTTGTCCAACACCGCGCTTGGCGACAACTTCATCCCGACCGGGGAAATTCTGGGCGAAAAGGCCTGGGTCAACGGTATTGTTGGCCTGATGGCAACTGGGGGCTCGACCAATCTTGTGCTGCATATCCCAGCGATGGCCCGCGCCGCTGGCGTCATCTTAGAACCGCAGGATTTTGCCGATATTTCGCAGATTGTACCGCTCTTGGCCAAGGTCTACCCCAATGGGCTTGCGGATGTGAATCACTTCCATGCGGCCGGTGGCCTGCCCTATTTAATCGATCAACTGCTGAGTGCTGGCCTGTTGCATGAAGATGTGATGACCATCATGGGGCCAGGCCTTCATAATTTTGCTCGTCAAGCGGTTCTAGCAGAAGGCGCCGTGGGTTACATACCAGCGCCAAAGCAAAGTCTCAATGACAAGATCCTGCGCCCGGTCAACGATCCGTTCCAAGCCAGCGGTGGTTTGCAAAACCTAACCGGGAATCTCGGTACCGCCGTGGTTAAGATCTCTGCTGTGGCCGAAGATAAGCGCCTTATCGAGGCGCCTGCAGCGGTTTTCCACAGTCAGGACGCCGTGAAAAAAGCGTTCCAATCTGGTGCCTTGAACCGCGATGTGATTGTCGTTGTGCGCTACCAAGGCCCCTCAGCCAACGGAATGCCGGAACTGCACAACCTCACCCCGTTCCTCGCAATCCTACAAGACCGCGGATATAAGGTCGCCTTGGTCACAGACGGAAGGATGTCCGGAGCGTCGGGCAAGGTGCCTGCGGCCATCCACCTTTCGCCTGAAGCTGCCGATGGCGGGCCAATTGCGCAGATCGAAGATGGCGATATGCTGCGCTTGGACACAGTGGCCGGGACATTAGAGACATTGGCCGAGAATTGGCAGGCACGCACCCCCGCAAAGCCTGACCTCTCTGACAATGAGATTGGCATGGGACGGGAGTTGTTCTCAGTGTTTCGGCGTACAGCAGGGGCCGCGTCACAAGGCGCCGGCGTCGTAATTTAGGAAAAAAACATGACACATACAGATACGATCGCAAAAGTTTGCAATGCCGCCCCTGTCATTCCGGTTTTGACCATTGACCGGGTAGAGGATGCGCAGCCCCTAGCCCGCGCCCTCGTGGCGGGGGGCCTGTCAGCTTTGGAAATCACCCTGCGCACCGCAGCCGCTATGGAGGCGATTGCTGCCATCGCCGAGGTCGAGGGCGCCATGGCTGGGGTTGGAACGCTGCTCACCGCCGCGCATATCCGCGATGCGAAGTCAGCCGGAGCAACCTTTGGCGTCTCGCCCGGCGCAACAGAAACGTTAATTCAAGCGGCGCAGGACTATGATTTACCGCTTCTGCCTGGTGCAGGCACGGCGACGGAGGCGATGCGGCTCTTGGAGCAAGGTTTCGTTTTTCAAAAATTCTTTCCAGCAGAAGCCGCTGGCGGCGCGCCGGCCCTTGGATCCATGGCCGGGCCCTTGCCGCAAATTACCTTTTGCCCCACGGGCGGCGTGACACCCGAAAATGCGAAAACCTATCTCGCTCTGCCCAATACGCGTTGTGTTGGTGGGAGCTGGATTGCACCAAAGGCGTTGATTGACGCGGGAGATTGGGATCAAATTACACAGATCGCCCGTCGCGCCGCTGACCTTCTGGCGTGACACGACCCGCCCGTCCCCCGCGCCTGACTTTCTCAGGCGCCGGGGCCAATGCGGCCTGCAAGAGCGCTGTCATCGGGTGATCGGGCTGCTCGGCGCCGTAATGGGCGATACAAAAAGCAATATGGGCCGCAGGATCTGCCGCCGGTGGCACCTGAACAGCCCAATCAAAGAAGATGGTCTTGCACTCCGGCGGCGTTATTCCCTCAATCCGATAACTTTCCCGGATCAAGCCTTTGGGATCCACATCTTCAACCTTCATTGCCCTGCCCTTCACTTTGTCCCAATATTTGGTCGATCACCCGCGCGCATCGCTGTCGGTGTTCTGGGATCACCTGTTTGAAATCGACCTCTGGTCCCACCTGCATGATCCGACGCATACGGGCAAGACCACCTTCGGCAATGGCCTCGGATTGAACATCAGTGCCACATATAAGATGGTGCAAAAGGCGTAAATCCGACAGCCAATCGTATGATCGCGCCAAACCGCCGAAATCGGCGGTCACAGGGGTTTGCCCAAGTTGTGCGGAGTGCAGTTGGGCGGCGGTTGCCCCGTCTGGGCAGTTTTGCATCAGCGCCATGCCCTGTGCCACCAACTCAATGTCTTGCCCCCCCCCCGACCCGCGCTTGAGATCCCAAAGCCCCAATTGCGGCTTTCCATCTGCCAGCCCGGCCCGCATGTCGCGCAGCCCTTTCAATATATTGGGCCAGTCGGCCTTTTCTTCCAAAATTTGTTGACGCAATCGCTCAACGGTTTTGCGAAATGCAGCGGCGCCTTTGATGACACGCCCGCGCGTGAGCGCCAAATGCTCCCAAGTCCAAGCCTCTGAGCGCTGGTAGCTCTCAAACCCTGCAAGGGAGGTCGCCACTGGCCCGGCTCTGCCC
>JAKMFM010000131.1 GCA_022425445.1 Planktomarina sp. | reverse complement strand
ACGCCGCGCAATTGATCGGCGCGTTCCATGAAGGCAGCTGGATAGACTGGGCTTGAGCGTCGCGCTTTTACATAATCGTCGAAGACTGAATTGCTAAACTCAGGATGCGGCTGCACCGTGAAGGCTTTTTGCCCATAGACCAACGCAGCGAATTGACAAAATGGGCTGCTGGCGAGGACCTGCGCGTCTGGAGGTAGCACTGTGACTTGATCTTGGTGCCAAGCATTTAACGTCACATCACCATGACCTTCAAAGCTGTAGTCATGTCGACCAATAGCCCAGCCACCGTCAAATTTTTCCACACGTCCCCCCAGCGCTTGCGCAATGATCTGGTGGCCAAAGCAAATGCCAACCATGGGGCGCGCGCTGGCATAAATTTCACGGATCAAATCACTTAAAGGGGGAATAAAAGCGTGATCCTCATAGGCGCCATGTTTGGAGCCGGAAATTAGCCATCCGTCGGCCGCGTCAATGGTGTCGGGAAAATCTCCATCCACCACGTTCCAGGTTTGGAAAGTAAAGTCATAGCTTTGAAACAAAGTGGCAAACATAGCGTCGAAATCGCCGTGCTGGGCACGTACCTCATCCGGCGCGTGGCCACATTGTAAAATGCCGATTAGCATTGGAACCTCTTGTAGATTATGCGTACCCTATGCAGGTTCCGCAGGTTTGAAAAGACTTGTTTAGGCCGTATCAATTAGGGCCATAAGGGCATCATGATCCGAAAGCTTATCAAAGAGATCGCGCTCTTGTGATTTTGTAGCTGCGAGATTTTCTAAAATGAGCGGCGGCATGAAGTGCTCCAGAAGCGGTGCTTCGAGCCCTTCAATTGCCGCCGAAAGATCTGGCAACAGTCCGGGAAGCTGTGCGGTGTGATCATAAGCGTTGCCCTCAATGGGAGCGGGCGGCACGGCTTTGCGCTCTATACCCTCGAGAGCGGCGCCGAAAATAGCGGCAAACAGCAAATAAGGGTTGGCGTCGCCGCCCGCGACACGATGTTCAATCCGTGTGGCTGCCTCTGGCCCACTGGGGATGCGCACTGCCACGGTACGGTTTTCATAGCCCCAGGTGGCGGAGGTCGGAGCATGGGCACCAGCTACGAAACGCTCGAAACTATTGGCATAGGGGGCGAAGAACAGCGTGCTGGACTCGAAGGCCTCCAGGCAGCCTGCGATTGCGGATAGCAAATTGTTCTGGCTGCAGAAGATGTTTTCACCCGCCTGATTGATAACTGAGAAATGCGTATGTAGCCCGTTGCCGCTCTCATGGGAAAAAGGTTTGGCCATGAAGGTTGCGGCCATGCCGTGATTGCGTGCAGTGCCTTTGATCAATTCTTTCAGCAAAATCACGTTATCGGCGATGTGAAGCGCTGGGCCATGGGTCATCGTGACTTCGAATTGCCCAACGCCAGCTTCTGTGGTGATGGTCAAATCACCGATCCCCATCAGCTTTGCGCCTTCGGACACATCGTTGAAGAAGTGATCGAACCCATCCAACTCTCGTAGGGATAAAATTTCGGTTCCACTCAACCGGCGGCCAGTTTTGGGGTTCAGGGGGGGGGCAAGGTTGCCGCTATCTTCGAGTAAGAAAAATTCAAGTTCACAGGCGGCAATGACCTGCCAGCCATGACCGGCATAACGGTCCAAAACATCACGCAACGCGATACGCGGGTCGCCCTCAAAGGGGGAACCGTCCTCGTTATGCATCACCCGCAGATCCAATTCGGCTTCGCCCGCCACCCAAGGCAGAGGCAAAGGATCGCGGCCCGCCGGCTCCAAAATGCCATCTTGATCGCCGGTTTCGAACACCAGCGGAGAATTTTGGATATCCGCCCCGAAGACGTCAATATTGAGGACGGACAACGGCATACGCATTTGTTTGCCGCTCATGCCTTTTGGGACGCGTTTGCCACGTAATTGACCATTGAGATCAACCGCCGCGACACGAATAGATTTGCTCATCTTATGACCTGTGGCCTATAGCGCAGTTTCGGGCGCGCTTGATTTGGAAGATGTCGATTGAGACGTGCGTTGACAAGTCCAAAAATGCCAATGATCACAAAAGTGAGCAGGATAAAATAAAAGGCCAAAATTGGATAGGCGACGAAGGGATTAAAAGTCTTATCTGCGAAATAGCTGGCGTAATAGAGGGCATCTCCGCGCTGTTGCCAGGCTGGAAAGCCTGAGAAGAACACTAAGGTTGTCGCATGGAACAGAAAAATTGCCTCATTGGTATAGGCAGGCCATGCCAGGCGCATGCTGGTTGGCCAGATCACGCGTCGAAAACGCGACCAGCCGGACAAACCATAGGCATCAGCAGCCTCGACCTCTCCTTTGGGTACGGAGCGCAAAGCACCATAAAAAATTTCGGCAGAATAGGCGGCGGTGTTGAGGATCAGCACCAAAAGCGCTCCAAATTGTGCTGCGGTGAGCCAAGGCAGAAGACCTTGCTGTTTGAGGCGCAGAAAGATGAAATAGGCCAAGAAAAATTGGATAAACAGCGGGGATCCGCGGAAAATCAAAATAAACCATTCTGCCGGCTGGCGCAGGACAGCGTGGGGGCTGGCCTTGGCGAGCGCCATTGCATTGGCAATGAAAAACCCGATCAACAGCGCCAAGGTTCCGAAATAGATATTCCAAATCAGGCCGGAGCCAATCAGCGTGAAATGCTGGCAGAGGGTGAAATCCGACTTGGGCAGCAGGCGTTCTCCATAGCCCAGAGCGCGCAGCCCATAGTCTAAAATGGTTTGCTGGCAACTCATGACGGTGCTCCCAATGTGCCCTGCCCATGGGCGAGGCGTTGCATCACGCGTTCAAGCACCACTTCTGAGAGTTTGGTGAAGGCCAGGTAAAAGACCAGCAAAAACAGAAAATACTGCATGCGCCAGTCACCGTGGGGGTAGTCGGAGAATTTTGCCTGTTTCGTGCCGCCCAATTCGCGGGCCCAGTAGACAACGTCTTCGACGCCCAGCAAAAATAGCAGTGGTGTGGCTTTAATCAAAACCATCCAAAGATTAGACAGTCCCGGCAGGGCATAGACCCACATTTGCGGCACCAAAATGCGCCAAAACACCTGCGCTGGGCGCATTCCATAGGCCTGCGCCGTTTCTATCTGGGCTTGGGGGACAGCGCGCATAGCGCCATATAGAACATTTGCAGCAAAGGCTCCAAAGACGATAGCGAACGTCAGAACTGCTGTGAAAAACCCGTAAATCTCATGCACATATTGCGGGGCAGTGCCCAAGGGTAGCTTGGCAGCTGCGCAAACGACAAAATCATTGCCCTGGCGAATAGGCTCGTTCCAATCAGGGCAAAGCGCTTGATGGCGCAGCCATTCGAACCCCTGATCGAGCGCGATGACGAAAAATAAGAAAAAAGCGATATCGGGCACGCCGCGCACAGCGGAGATATAGGTTTTACCGACAAGGCGTAATGGCAAGAACCGGGCGCGGGCCAGGGTGGCGCCGCCAAAGCCAAATACGAGCGCCGTTGGGGCAGTGACAGCCAAGAGGATCAGCACAGTTGCGAAGGATTGATAGAACAGCAGGTGTTTGCCCGTGGTCAGATAGCAGCTGAGCCAGGGCAGGCTAGTAAGCAGGCTTGGATCTGAACAAAAGCTAAAAATAGGACTGGGACCTTCGGTTTGGCGTCGGCTGGCCTGTTTCGGTGATTGTTTGGTGTAAAGTTATAAATGTGCCAAATGCGGCGGAATTGTGCGGAAATGGGGGCGCGGGCGAACCGCGCCCCCAAAGGTTTGTTATTTAGAACTGTTCACCAACCTCCCATTTGGCGATCAGGGCGTTCAATGACCCATCTGCTTTCATTGAGGCGATCGCTGCGTCAAATTTGCCGCGCAGCTCTGCATCAGATTCGCGCAAACCCATTCCAACGCCGCCACCGATCAACTCTTGTTGCGCGAGGAGCACCAAATCGGCATCGCCCTCTGCCACGGGGCTGAGATAGGATTTATCCGCCAACACCGCATCGGCTTCGCCATTTTTCACGGCAGCAACTGTTTCTTCCGGTGTTGCAAATTCCACAAGTGTGGCGCCCGAGGCGGCGATAAAGCTGGCTTGAATGGTATTGGTTTGCGCAGCAATCACAGCACCTGAGAGATCCACATCAGCCGAGAGGGCCATGTAAGCAGACGGATCAGGTTGGGTATAGTTTTGCGTGAAATCGATTACCTCATCACGTTCGGCTGTGATCGACATGCCGGCGATGATGGTGTCGTAGTTGCCGGACACCAAGTTTGGAATAATGCTGTCCCAGTCGTTTACGACCCATTCGCAGGTCAACTCGGCACGCGCGCAGAGTTCATCACCCAATTCACGCTCGAAACCGTCAACGTCGCCAGCATCGTTGATGAAGTTATAGGGGGGGTAGGCACCTTCGGTGCCCATCCGGATTGTATCGGCAAAGGACATGCCAGCGGTCAGCGCCAAAGCGGCGGTGGTCAAGATTAGTTTGCTCATATGTATCTCCCTAAGATATGTGGTTGAGTCTGTTTAAGCGACGGCAGAAAGAAACTGCTGAAGCCGTTGTGATTTCGGTGCACCAAAGAGGGTCTCAGGGGGACCTTGTTCCTCAATCACCCCTTGGTGCAAGAAAATAACGTGATTGGCCACATCGCGTGCCATGGCCATATCATGGGTCACGATGAGCATGGTGCGCCCTTCCGCGGCCAGATCCTTGATGACGCCGATGACCTCCTGCTCCAATTCTGGATCAAGAGCCGACGTGGGCTCATCGAATAAAAGTGCTTCCGGCTCCATCGCCAGGGCGCGGGCGATGGCAGCCCTTTGTTGTTGGCCGCCAGACAGCTGGGCCGGGTAGACATCACATTTTTCGCCAATACCCACTTTGTCCAAAAGCTTGCGGGCGCGGGCTTCTACTTCGGATTTATCCTGCTTGAGTACGGTTACTGGGGCTTCCATGACATTTTGTAAGATGGTCATATGCGCCCAGAGGTTGAATTGCTGAAAGACCATCGACAGGTTGGTGCGCAGCCGGGTGACTTGAGCGGTATCTGCGGGACGTCGGTTGTGGCTCTCAGAGCTCCAGCGGACGGCCTCACCTTGAAACAAAATCGCGCCTTCTTGGCTGATCTCCAGCATATTACAGCAGCGCAGCAGAGTGGATTTTCCCGATCCAGACGAGCCAATCAGCGCCACAACATCGCCACGCTTGGCGGTGATGTCGATGCCCTTCAGAACTTTAAGATCACCATAGGCTTTATGGAGGTCTTTGATTTCAATCACGGGTATATTTTGGTCACTCACGACAGCCCCCATTCTACCAGAGAATATATTAGGCGAGGAAGGGTGCGGCTCGCAATCTAAAAGCTGCATCCGGTGAAATTAAGGGGCTGGAGGCAGTGGAAATTGCAGATATGTCTCTGCGCTGATCTCGATGAGGTCAAATATTTGGAGTGTTTCTCGGTCTTTTGGACCAATTGAGAGAATCGCTTGGCGTAGAGCGACACGCAGGGCGGCTGCGTTTTCTCCCAATGCGGTGATATAGGGCAGAGTTGGCGTGGCAGGCGTAGTGGCGCAGATCTCTAACCCAGAAGCTTTATCCCAATCGCGTGTCAGAAAATGCCAGGTCAACGCATCCACCGACGCCAGATCAGCCTGTCCTTGCAAAACAGCGCGGGCTGAGGCGGCATGCCCGCCCGTTTGCAGCTGTTTGGCGCCGGTGAGGCCGATAGATTGGGGTGCGGCCCAGCCCGATTGTGACAGCGGTTCATTATAGGCCAAGGTAAAGTCATTGGCTGCAAGGTTTGGAGTGGCGCCTTTACGGGCCAGGAGCACCGAGCAGTAGTAGCCCGGCGGACAATTTGAAATTTGGTTGTCTGGCGTGCCGATCAGCTTCACCTTGCCATGCAGAGCCGCGCGATAGGGCAGGCCGCAGGTTTGGGACAGATAGAGCTCTGGGTTGAGCCAATCGACCATAAGATTTTCGCTCGGTGGTGTGAGGTCGGGCGCATCTGATAAGTGGTCTTGCACGGCCTGCCACAGGCGCCGGTGTGTGGCGCGATTGGCCGGCACATCATACATAGGCAGATGCGCGATCATGGGCCTAGGCCTGTTTGCGGGCCAGGGCGCTGTCGCGATCATTGACGCCGAGCAGGCTTGCCAAAAGGCGCATCAGCGCATCTTCTTCTGCATCGCGGGCCCCGTCGGCCAAAACAACTTGCCACAGTGCGCGCACGACATCAAAGCGCTCCTCGTAGGGCACCTCTTCCTTAATCGCACGGGTGAACCGCACAGTGTCGGGCGCTTCAGCCTCAAGCGCCTCAGCCGTCTGGCGCAGCTTGGCGGCTTGATCGGCGGATAATTGATAAAGCAAGCCAAGCACGGCATCGATCTTTGCTATTTCCGTTGCGGAATAGTCATCGTCAGATTTGGCGATCCGCACCATGAGGGCAGCCATGGCTTCAGAGGTGCTGATATCTCGCTCAATGCCCGGGGATTTGGACGAAAACAATGATGCAAACATGTGGAGCCTCCAGGGTTGGGGTTGCGGTGACGATTAGCCGCCATATCCTTCGACAATCACCATATCCCCAATCGAAACTGGAGTGCGTAGGGCTTTTGCGGCTTGATAAGTCGCGCTGTTATAGCAATCTAGCGCCGCTTGTAGGTTTGGAAATTCGATCACAATGGTTCGGGTGCGCAGCTGACCCTCGGGAAACTCGGCCACTCCCGCCCGTACAAGAAATTTACCTTCATAGGCGCGCAGGGCTGGCGCAGCGGCGATTTTATAAGCCTCATAGGCGTCAACATCACTGATTTGATTGTGGGCGATCCAATATCCTTTGGCCATAGTGCCCTCCTTTGTGTGTTAAACTAAACGGCTCATTTCCTTGGCGGCGCGGACAAAATCACGGAACAAAGGATGCGGCGCGAATGGTTTCGACTTCAACTCTGGATGAAATTGAACACCGATAAACCAGGGGTGATCTTTAACTTCAACAATTTCTGGCAAGCGGCCGTCAGGAGACATGCCGGAGAAGATCAGCCCTTTTTCTTCGAGCTGCTTTCGAAATTGGATGTCGACTTCATAGCGGTGGCGATGACGCTCTTCGATGGCAGTGCTGCCATAGATTTTAGCCACCAAAGAATCTGGGTTCAACGTGGCATTATAGGCGCCAAGGCGCATAGTGCCGCCCTTATCGTCATCTTCGTTGCGCCGGACCCGGTGATTGCCCTGAACCCATTCTTTCAGGTGGTAGACGACCGGGGTGAAACGCTTTTCGCCAGCTTCATGGTCGAATTCTTCCGAGCCAGCATCTGCGACATTGGACAGGTTGCGGGCGGCCTCAATCACCGCCATTTGCATGCCAAGGCAGATGCCGAGGTAGGGCACTTTGCGCTCACGCGCGAATTGCGCGGCTTTGATTTTTCCTTCCGTGCCGCGCTCGCCAAACCCGCCGGGGACCAATATGGCATGAAACCCCTCGAGATGTGGCGCGGCGTCCTCATGGTCAAAAATTTCGGCATCAACCCATTCGACATTGACCTTCACCCGGTTGGACATGCCGCCATGGGTGAGGGCCTCTTTGATTGACTTATAGGCGTCTTCTAACTGCGTGTATTTGCCAACGATGCCCACATTTACCACGCCCTCGGGATTGTTCACACGATCTTGCACGTCTTCCCATTTACTTAGGTCCGGCTGCGGCGCAGGGGAGATGTTGAACGCATCCAAAACGGCTTGGTCGAGCCCCTGGGCATGATAGGCCAAGGGGGCTTCATAGATGGAATTAAGATCATAGGCGGCCACCACCGCATCCGGGCGCACATTGCAAAATAGGGCGATTTTCTCACGCTCTTTGTCGGGAATTGGATGCTCGGATCGGCAAACCAAAATATCTGGCGCGATGCCAATGGATTGCAATTCTTTCACGCTGTGCTGCGTGGGTTTGGTTTTCAGCTCACCGCTCGCTGCGAGATAGGGCAGCAACGTGAGATGCATGAAAATGCATTCCCCGCGTGGCTTATCATGGGAGAATTGGCGAATGGCTTCGAAAAATGGCAGGCCTTCAATATCGCCTACGGTGCCGCCAATTTCACAGAGCATGAAATCGACCTCATCATCGCCGACTTTCAAAAAATCTTTAATTTCGTTGGTGACATGGGGCACCACTTGGATGGTTTTGCCCAAATAATCGCCGCGGCGTTCTTTTTCCAGCACCGTTGAATAGATGCGCCCCGACGAGACAGAATCAGTCATCCGCGCGGCGACGCCTGTAAAGCGTTCATAATGGCCCAAATCCAGATCTGTTTCTGCGCCATCATCGGTGACGAAGACCTCTCCATGCTCGAAGGGCGACATCGTGCCAGGATCAACGTTGAGATAGGGATCGAGTTTTCGCAGTCTCACGGAAAACCCACGGGCCTGCAGCAGGGCGCCTAGGGCTGCAGAGGCCAAGCCTTTGCCAAGAGAAGACACAACACCACCGGTGATAAATACATAACGCGCCATAAATACTGAGATCCCCGTAGTTTCGAATTTTCGGCAAGAAAAATGCACCTCACCACGGGATTAAAGCAGTAACAGCTCCGTGATGATTCTGCAATCTGATGATCAAGATAAGGCGGCTAAATTTGCCACAGCCGCCATATTTAGATTTGGATCACTCAGCGACCGGCAAGAGCGGCGCGGAATCTTCTTCCGTAGGCGGCAAGAGCGCATCTGCATCAATCGGTGTTTCTTGCTGCGCGGCGGGCATCAACTGGTCCAGAACCGAGCTGCCAGAGGATTTTTGAACCTGCAGAATCGTTAGGGCAAGAGAGGTGCAGATAAAGGCAATCGCCAGACCCCAAGTCAGCTTGGTCAAAGCCGAGGCTGCCGCGCGACCAGACATCGCTCCACCGCCAGCGCCGCCGCCGCCCATGCCAAGGCCGCCACCTTCAGAGCGTTGCAACAGTACCAAGCCGATCAAAGAGATGGCGAGAAGAAGGTGGATGATCAGGACGACATTTTGCATACGAATTTCCCAGTTCAGGTCAGGGGCTATCTAAGCAAGGATAAGCCATTTGCCAAGTCAAAACTGGGACATTGGCCCCGATAGGTGGCTGTAGGGGGCTTGGGTTGGGCCGGTGGCGTAATTTGAACTCTGGATTGTTCCAAAATGCAGCTTTGTCCTCCCGCGGCAAGTTAGCAGTTTCCCTTGCCCTTGATCCCCGCTATACGGCCCACGTTTTGATCCGACCGAGAGAGGACATGTTATGGCCAATGTTGTTGTGGTAGGCACCCAATGGGGTGACGAGGGCAAAGGCAAGATTGTGGATTGGCTTTCCGAACGCGCCGATGTGATCGCGCGTTTTCAGGGCGGCCACAATGCCGGTCATACGCTCGTGATTGGCGAGGCGGTCTATAAGCTGCATGCTTTGCCCTCTGGTGTGGTGCGCGGCGGAAAACTCTCGGTTATTGGCAATGGCGTGGTTCTTGATCCATGGCATTTAATCAAAGAGATTGAGGGCATTCGCAACCAAGGCGTGGACATCACGCCAGAAAATCTAATGATTGCCGAAAACACGCCTTTGATTATGCCCTATCATGGTGAGCTGGATCGGGCGCGCGAAGGGCAGGTGTCGGTCGCGAAGATTGGCACCACGGGTCGCGGCATTGGTCCGTGTTACGAAGATAAGGTCGGTCGCCGGGTGATCCGTGTGGCAGATTTGGCGGATACGGCCACTCTGGAACTGCGCGTCGATCGCGCGTTGCTGCATCACAACCCGTTGCGCAAAGGTCTTGGCCTTGAGCCTGTAGACCGGGCTGACTTGCTGGTGCAGCTGCGTGAAATCGCCGTGAAGATATTGCCCTATGCAGCGCCGGTCTGGAAAGTGTTGAATGAAAAACGTAAGGCTGGAAAGCGGATTTTGTTCGAAGGTGCGCAGGGTGCATTGCTGGATATAGATTTTGGCACCTATCCTTTCGTGACCTCCTCAAATGTGATTGCTGGCCAAGCGGCCACAGGTACGGGCATTGGTCCGGGTGCGATTGATTATGTCTTGGGCATCACCAAAGCCTATACCACCAGGGTCGGGGAAGGCCCTTTTCCCACGGAGCTGGAGGATGCTGATGGTCAACAACTGGGCGAAAGAGGGCACGAATTTGGCACCACCACCGGACGTAAGCGCCGCTGCGGTTGGTTCGACGCCTGTCTGGTGCGGCAAACCTGTGCCACCTCTGGTGTGAATGGCATTTCACTGACCAAATTGGATGTGTTGGACGGGTTTGAAGAGCTCAAAATCTGTGTGGCCTATGATTTGGATGGTGAGCGGTTGGATTACCTGCCCACCGCCGCAGATGCGCAAGCGCGCGTGACACCGATCTATGAAACCATCGAAGGGTGGTCCGGCAGTACAGCCGGCGCGCGTTCTTGGGCCGAGCTGCCTGCGCAGGCGATTAAATATGTTCGGCGCATTGAGGAGCTGATTGATTGCCCGGTGGCGTTGGTCTCGACGTCGCCTGAGCGCGAAGACACCATCCTCGTTACAGATCCGTTTGCAGACTGATGGCCCTGAGTTACAAAGCCCGCCGCCGTTGGTCGCTGCTGATTTTGGTTATTGGCTTGCCGGTCTACGCCGTTCTGGCGGTAAATTTCGTGGCTCTGCTGCCTGTGTTGCCAAAGGTCTTGGAATTTATCCTTTATGTGGTGCTCGGCACCGCTTGGGCGTTCCCCTTGAAATTTGTTTTTAAAGGCATCGGTCAAGTGGATCCGGATGCGGATGAAGATTCCTAAGCCGCTCAAAGCCGTCTACCGTGAGAGGTAAATGCGGCGCTCCCTGACGGAAACCATGCTCATGGACTTGCCGCCTCACCTGCCAAGGCGTGTTTGCAGCGCCGTCCGGAGGTCAGATCGCAAAATGCCAGGATCGGCGGGGCTGCGGGTGGCTCTGCGTTGGTCACGCTGCGCGACTGCGCGGCCTCGGCCTCCATGCGCTTGGGGAATGGAGACGGCGCCGGTGTGGGTGCGGCTGGTAGTGGATTGAATTGCGCAAATTTCGGCATTTTCCCGGTCAATTTGTGCAACTGATCTATCAGCTTAGCATCTTCCGGTAAGGAGAGTGTCATTTTCGGATCTGGTTTGCGCAGCAGACCTTCGAGCCCGTGCAAGTCGGCGGAGGTCGCAGGGGGCGCCCCGGGGGCGGCTGAGGGAGGAGGCGCTTCGGCCTTGACCTGTGGACCTGTGCCATTCAACCATAATGCGTCGACGCGGTACTACGGTGTGAGGACAAATGAGGTAGGCCGCTTGGTGAGCATGAAAAAAAATCCGATGAAAATCTGTCTGAGACCACGTTACGCTAGTTGAACTTCAAAAATATTAATACTCCCACATTTGTCTTTTGCACGCGTTGCCCTTAAATCGAGCTGCTCAAAAGAAGTAAGGTGACGAAATGGTTCATAAAAAATATTTATGTCGCGCACCCAAAATTTTGCTGATTGGCGCGGGCCCTTCAACCCCAGAGTTAGTCGCAGAACTTTCGTTAAATTTTGACGCGATTGTGGCTGCCGATGGGGGATTCGATTCTGCGCAACAAGCCAAGCTTGAAGTGGCGTTGGTGGTGGGCGATATGGACTCGCAACTCGACCTTCCGGCCAATCAGGCTGCGGCGCATATCACAGATCAGGAGACCACGGATTTCCAAAAATGCCTCTCAGTTTGTGATGCACATATTTTTTTGGGTGTGGGGTTTCTCGGCGGGCGTTTGGATCATCAGTTGGCAGCTTTCTCGGCCCTCTTAAATGAGCCGCGACCGGTGATTTTGATGGATGAAGCGCAGTTGGTTTTTGTTGTACCGCAAAAATTCTCCATAGATCTGGAAGCCGAAACACCCGTGGGGTTTTATCCCATGGTGCCTGTTGAAGCTAGTTTGCGCGGGGTACGCTGGCCGCTTTCAAATACGGTCATGAGCCCGATGGGGCAAATTGCGACCTCTAACATCGCCCTAGGTGGCGCGCTGGAAATTACCGTGGACCGGCCAGGTTTGCTGGCGATCCTGCCGCGCCGTGACCTTGAAGCTGTTCTCACAGCATTAGACAGAGGTTTTGGTAAAGCGCACGACCAATAGCCCCGCAGTCACAGTCACGATGATCCCAACCGCCGCAATGCCATTGGGCAGCTCGCTGAAGAGCACCAGGCCATAGAGTGCACCAAACGGGATTTCGAGATATTGCACGGGGGCCACTGTGGGCGCCGAGGCATAGCGCAGCGCCCAAGTCATGCTCAAATGCGCCAAGGTGCCCAAGATCCCAAGGCCGAGCAACGCAGAAAATTCAAATCCGGTGACTGGGACCATCGTCAAAAGTGGTATGTCCAACGCCGAGCCGAAAGTGGCAATGGGCAAGAGGATCACCATGGCGCAGACGCCATTCGCCGCTTGTAAATCAATGGGGTCGATATGTTTTGAAATTTTGCGGGTGATGAACATAAAGCCAGTGAATAAAACGGCCACGACCAGCGGCAAAAGCGCAGGCCAACCAACCTCGGCAAAACTGGGTTGAACCACCATCAAAGTGCCGATGAAACCAAGCAGGCAGAGTCCAAGGCTCAAAGGGCTTGCCCGATCTCCGGTCATCCATCCAACGCCCAAGATCAGGAATGGCAGGACATAGGCAATGGCAATGGCATCGGCGAGGGGCAGGTAGCGGAGCGACAGAAAGAAAAAAGAAATTGCCACCAGATGGAGAACCGAGCGCAGAATGACGTAGCCAATCCGATCCGCCCGCATCCAAGTGTCGTGGCGACTTGTCCAAAGGTTGCGGCGCACCAAAAGAAGCTGGGTGATGAACCGGGCAATGACCACCTGTAGCAGAGGAATTCCATCACCTAAAATTTTGACCAAAGCATCACTGGCCGGCGCCAGAACACAAAAGCCAATCATCAAAAATAGGCCTAAACGGTTGTTATCCTGAGCCATAGTGCACTTTCATATCACGGTTTGGAATGGTCAACAGTTCGGCACATTTACCGCCAAGCCACCGAGTGAAGTCTCTTTGTATTTTTCATGCATGTCCAGACCGGTTTGTCGCATTGTTTCGACGCAGGCATCCAATGAGACCAAATGCGTGCCATCGCCGCGCATAGACAGGCTCGCGGCGGAGACGGCTTTGATGCAGCCCAGCCCATTTCGCTCGATACAAGGGACTTGCACGAGGCCTTTGACCGGATCGCAGGTCATACCCAAGTGATGCTCTAATGCGATTTCTGCGGCGTTTTCCACCTGCGCCGGACTGCCGCCCAAGACGGCGCAGAGACCGGCGGCGGCCATGGCAGAGGCACTGCCCACTTCCGCCTGGCAACCGCATTCCGCGCCGGAGATGCTGGCGTTGAATTTGATCAGCCCGCCTATGGCGGCGGCGGTGAGTAAAAATTCCGGGATGCGCTTTGGTGTGGCGCCTGGCACATGATCAAGCCAATAGCGCAGAGTGGCAGGGACCACACCGGCCGCGCCATTGGTCGGTGCGGTCACGACCTGCCCACCGGCGGCATTCTCTTCATTGACCGCCATGGCGTAAACGCTCATCCAATCATTGATCGTATGTGGGGCGGGCATATTCAGTCCCCGTTCGGCCATCA
>JAKMFM010000130.1 GCA_022425445.1 Planktomarina sp. | reverse complement strand
TCGTCCCAGGTCATCTCAATGACAGAGTTCACGTCAAGGCATCCGCGATGCGCTGCGCCAACCGGCGCGCGACATCGATCTTAGGCATCTCATCCCAGGTCTCGGCGCCCGCCTTATCGATGAGGGTAATTTTGTTATGTGCACCGCCCATGATGCCGGTCTGGGGGGTCACATCATTGGCGACGATCCAATCGCAGCCCTTGCGCAGGCGCTTTGATGTTGCATTATCGATCACATGCTCCGTCTCTGCCGCAAAGCCCACAACCAATTGCGGCCTCAGCTCATGCGCTGAAACACGCGCGAGAATGTCCGGGTTTTCGGCAAATTGCAAAACTGGAGGAGCGCCAGAAGACTGCTTCTTGATCTTTTGGCCATGGGCGTCCGCCATACGCCAATCGGCCACCGCCGCCGTAAAAACCGCCGCATCCGCGGGCAAGAGCCCCTCAACCGCAGTCAACATCTCCTGCGCGGTTTGCACCGGATGCGCATCAACGCCCGCAGGCGGCGGCACACGCGCGGGGCCGGTGACAAAGCTGACCCGTGCTCCGAGATCACGTAAGGCCGCTGCCAGAGCTGTGCCCTGCGCACCAGAAGAGCGATTGGCGATATAGCGCACGGGGTCAATGGGCTCATGGGTGGGCCCCGAGGTGACCAGCACATGACGCCCCGAAAGCGGACCGTTGCGGAAAAAGCCCGCAACCCGCGCCAAAATTTCATCAACTTCCGCCATGCGACCCGGGCCATACTCGCCGCAGGCCATCTCACCGTCATCGGGGCCAATGATCTGCACCCCATCCCCTTGCAACCGCTTCAAATTGCGCTGCGTAGCGGGGTGCTGCCACATGCGCACATTCATCGAGGGGGCAATCATCACAGGTGTACCTGTCGCCAAAAGCAGAGTCGTGGCCAGATCATCCGCCATGCCCTGCGCCATTTTAGCCATAATTTGTGCCGTGGCGGGTGCCACCAAAACAAGGTCTGCGGCGCGCGACAGTTCTATATGGCCCATCTGGGCCTCTTCGGTCAGGTCAAACAGCTCTGTGAAGACTTTAGAGCGCGCAAGGGCCGCTATTGAGAGGGGGGTTACGAATTGCGCGCCAGATTGCGTCAAGACGGGCGTGATACGCGCGCCTTGCGCAGTCAACCTGCGAATTAACTCCGGAAGCTTCACCGCAGCGATGCCACCACAGATGATTAAAAGAATGTGTTTTTCGTTCATGGTCTACAGTTACGCAGCCAGACCTCGCTCCGCAAGGTCTGGTACAGGCAAAAAGATCATTGAAAAAATGCGCTTGCCTCCGGGGCCTGAGCTTCCAGCGCCAGGCGCATTTTCTTAAACGCAGCTGCTTCGACCTGTCTGATCCGCTCTTTCGACAGACTTAATTCTTCGCCTAGGCTTTCCAAAGTGCGCGGCACCTCAATCAACTTACGCTCCCGCACGATATATTTTTCACGATCGTTGAGCACGCTCATCGCCTGCAAGAGCCACTTGCGGAGTGCCTCTTGGTCATGGTCAAGCTCAACGATTTCTGCGGCCTGCGCGCTGTCATCTGGCAGCGCATCAATCCATTCGCGGCCTTCGTCTTCGGTCGATTGCGTCGCGTTGAGCGAAAAATCAGAGCCAGACAAGCGTCCGTCCATCATCTCCACATCATGCAATGGCACTCCCAAATCCTGCGCAATCAATTGCTGCAATTGGTGTCGGTCCAGGGTTTGACCGGCGTTATTCGCATCGCGCTCAATCCGCGCCTGGATGCGGCGCATATTGAAAAACAAAGATTTTTGCGGGCTCGTGGAGCCCGTGCGCACCATCGACCAGTTGCGCATGACATATTCTTGGACAGAGGCCTTGATCCACCACACCGCATAGGTTGAGAACCGCACGCCACGGTCAGGATCAAATTTCTCGGCCGCTTTCATCAGACCAAGTCCGGCTTCTTGGATCAAATCCCCCATGGGCGCGCCATAGCGTTTAAACTTTGCAGCTTGCGAAATCGCCAATCGCATGTAGGCATTGATCAATCGGTGAAGGCTTTGCTCGCAGCGTTCATCACGCCAAGCATAGGCCAATTGCAATTCCGTTTCAGCGTCAAGCATCTCCGCTTTCATAGCAGTGCGCGGAAGAAAATTCTCTGTACGGCCGTCTAAAGGCATCGTTTCGCCTCCCAATCAGAAAAAGATGAAAAACTTGTTACTCCCTTCTTACGCAGGTACACGCAGAATGGATCACTCTTGGAAACACAATGCCTGCAGAAAACATATCTCCAGCCCTACGCCTGGTGCTTGGTGGCGCAAATTCCGGCAAATCACGAGTTGCCGAACAGTTGGTTGTCGCCACCGGCCGGCCTCGGCGCTATATCGCAACTGCGCAGGCCTGGGACGATGAAATGCGCGTCAAAATTGCACAGCACCGGCTGCAACGCGGACCAGATTGGACCACCGTAGAGGCGTCGCTGGATCTTGCCGAGGCTCTAGCGGCAGCTCAGCCAGACGAAATCATCCTGCTCGATTGCGTCACGCTGTGGCTGAGCAACCTCATGGTGGCCGAGCGCGATATTCAAAGCGCATGTGCCGCACTTTGCGGGGGTCTCGCCCAAGCCCCCTGCCCGGTTATTGTGGTCAGCAATGAAGTTGGTCAGGGCATTACACCAGACAATGCGATGGCGCGGGCCTTTGTCAAATACCAAGGCCACCTCAATCAAGATCTCGCCCAGCTGGCGCAGGAAGTGATCTTCGTCACCGCCGGCATCGCGCAAATTCTCAAGGCTGCGCCATGAGTGATTGGTTTTGGATTAGGCACGGCCCGACCCATGAAAAAAATTTCACCGGGTGGCGCGACGTACCCGCCGATCTATCTGACCGCGCCTTAATCGGCCGCCTAAATGCATATTTGCCATCTGAGGCTGTGGTGGTCTCCTCTGATCTGATCCGCTCTGTCACCACCGCCGATGCCTTTGCAGGCGCGCGGCACCGCCTGCCACACGAACCGGGGCTCAGAGAGTTTGATTTCGGCGATTGGGATGGGCGGCACTGGTCAGATGTTGCGCAGACTGATCCACAATTGAGCCGCGATTATTGGGAAAAACCCGGCACTATCATGGCGCCAAATGGAGAAAGCTGGAACATGGCCGCCGCCCGCGCCCGCCAGGTGGTCGACCGGTTGAATGCGGCCCACAAAAGCATCATCGCCGTTGCGCATTTCGGTATCATCCTAACCCAGGTCCAGCGCGCCCTTAATACCAGCGCCTACGCTTGTCTTGCCCATAAAATCGACAATTTCAGCATCACCCATCTGCGCGAAGACACGGGTGAATGGCAGGTTGTCTGCATCAACCACTTGCCATAAAAATCGGAAATTCATAGGTTTAGGTGAATAAATATTATTTTTATCAGATGATTGGATCCCAGCATGGCATATGAGCTCTACATCGGGGACCGGACGTTTAGCAGTTGGTCGCTTCGCGGATGGTTGATGCTCAAATCTTTCGATATCCCCTTCAAGAGCCAAATGCTGGGGCTTTACACCGGAAGTTTCGAGAAGGATCTTGCTCCCTTCGCGCCCACGCGTCAGGTACCTATTTTGAAAACGCCCAAGGGGCATATTGTTTTTAACACGCTTGCCATCGCGGAAACACTTGCAGAGGCCCATCCAAGCGCTGCGCTCGCGGCAATCCGAGCGATATGCCAAAATTCCGCACCGTATGGTTAATGCAGATGCGGAGGGAGCCGTGTTGCAGACATTCGCAACACCCAACGCAGATGGCCAAGCGCTTTTGATCGAAATTACCGAACGGTTTGGCTTAACAGCTCGGGGCTATCACAGGGTCATGCGGGTGGCGCGCACCATTGCGGACCTGGCCGGCAGTGAGGTGGTTGAAAGGGCCCATATTGCCGAGGCCGCCAGCTTCCGGCTGCCTGCGGGACGCGGCCCGTCTCAGCCGCGCAAAAGCCGAAAAGCCGCCGCCGCAGCCCAGCCAGAAAAAATGGCAATGGCCAATGAAAGCAGCCCATAAACAAAGGGGCGCTCGTGGGCCAAATTATACAGCCAACGCTCGATGCCAACCTTCTGCACATCAATTGACGTCTGATACTGCGACACAACCTCGCCGTCGCGCATAAGGAAAATACGCGCCAAATAGGCGCCCTCAACCAAATTTGATGGCAGGGAAACAGAGGTCGAAAACAAAGTTTGCTCTTGCAGCTGCACCGAACCGGGCAGCATTTGATAAAGACCCTGCTCTTCGCGCACGCGCACCAAAGCTTCGGTAAATTGATCTTTATTGTTAGTGCTAGGGGGGACTGTCACTGCACGGATCAACTGGCGCACCGAGATTTGATGCCACAGATCAGATGCCTCACTGACAACTTGGTCGAAGGGCCCGGTTGTGGCCACAGCGTAAAAACTGGGCGCCAAATCGACATCAAAAGCCTCAACATTGACCCAGATCCCCAAGCGTTTGTCCTTACGGCGCACCGTGACCGGGTCGCGTGGGCTGGCGATGGTGACTACAACATCAAGATCACCGGCCGAACTGGCCTCAGTTTCATGTTTCAAGGCTCCGAAGATTAAGATCTCCGATCCATTAAAAAACGCAGTGATGCCGATTTCGTTTTTTGACATGCCCAGAACAATGTCCTGCGCCGAAACCGGGCCAGCCAGGGCTAGTAGGAGGAGAAGAACTCTTGCGAAAAAACCTTGCATCAATGGCCTCCCGCAACGCCGAGGCTGAACAGCTCGGAGGGTTCCACAATCAGGTCAAACGCCAGCTTGACGCAAACAAGTAGCACCATGAGCGCAAGAAGGATGCGCAGCTGCTCTGCTTTGAGCTTGGCGCCAATCATCGTTCCGAATTGTGCGCCGATCACCCCTCCGATCAAGAGCAATACCGCCAGCACCATATCCACCGTGTAATTGGTGGTGGCGTGCAGCATAGTGGTAAACGCCGTCACGAAAATGATCTGAAACAGCGATGTGCCCACCACAACTTTTGTTGGCATACCTAGCAAGTAAATCATCGCCGGAACCATCACGAAACCACCGCCCACGCCCATGATCGCCGCCAAGACACCAACGGCAACGCCGACAACGATGGGTGGGATTATGGAGATGTACAGACCCGACACCCGGAACCGCATTTTAAACGGCAAAGCATGCACCAAACCGCGTTTTTTGCGCGGCTTGGCCACGGTCACCTGTTTCGATTTGCGCAGCGCGCGCAGGCTTTCGGCAAACATTAAGCTGCCAACAACCCCCAAAAACAGCACATAACACAATTTAACTAGGAGATCGACTTGGCCCAAATTTTTGAGGTAATTGAACACAACCACCCCAAGCGCAGCACCGACCAACCCGCCAATGAGCAGCACACCGCCCATTTTGAAATCCACCGTCTTGCGTTTCACATGCGCCAACACGCCCGAAAACGAAGAGGCCACAATCTGATTGGCTTCGGTCGCAACAGCCACCGCAGGGGGGATGCCTATAAAAAACAAGAGCGGTGTCATCAAGAAGCCACCGCCAACGCCGAACATGCCAGACAGGATCCCGACCATCCCGCCGAGACCCAGCAGGAGAAAAGCGTTCACAGAGACTTCAGCAATGGGCAGATAGATATACATGGCGCCGCATAGCCCTAACGCTGGGCTCCGGCAAGGGCTTGCGAGGGTGCTGTACGAAATCTGCGCTCAAAACGCGCATTTGGCCTTATCGTCACCTAAAATTTGGCCTTATTTCTCTTTGACGTAAGCCACCCCACCAGAACGGGGCGGAATCGCTTTGCCAACGAAGCCAGCGAGGACCACCACAGTCAGCACATAGGGCAGTGATTGGATGAAAACCACCGGAATCTTGATCATACTGCCCAGACCTGCGTTCAAATTGCTCAAGGTTATCAAGGTCGCCACAATCGCAAGCCCCAAGCCCAGACCTCCCAAAACGATGCGATCAAGCAAGGTTTTGTTTCGCACATAGGCGAAGAGGCTACATCCAAGCGCCAAAAGCACCCCGCTCATCGCCCATGCGGGCAGGAGGATGTTTTGGAAGCGGTTGTCGACCGCAAAGAAAAACCCAAACAACAAACAGGCACCCAGCGCGTACCATGGCCGCCACTTGGCGAAGATCAAAGCAGCCAGAGCGATGAACCCGCGGCCAGCAGACATATCTTTGACAAATCCGGCTTGCAAGGCCGTGGCCATGTAGGCTCCAGCAATCCCACATAAAACTCCGCAAATGCCAACCGCGGCGTAACGCAGACCCACGACAGAAATCCCTGCCGTATCCACCGCAGCCGGGTTTTCTCCGACAGCGCGCAAGCGCAAGCCAAAGCGGGTTTTATATAAAACAAACCACGTCAATGGCACCATCAAAAGCGCCCCATAGACCAGCAAGGAATGCCCTGAAAACAGCTCGGAATAAAGCTGCATGAAAGGCCCAGCCTGCGAAATTTCTTTCGCCGGCACGGCACCAGGCAGGCTCAGGGGTTCAAAACGTCCGCCAGAGAGGAGCGGCGGCGTGCGCCCGCCTTGGCCAAACCAATCTTGCGAAATCACCACCGTTAATCCGGCGGCCAAAAAGTTGATCGCAACGCCAGAAATGATTTGATCGCCTCGCAGGGTGATCGAGGCCAGCCCATGAATGGCAGACAGCAACAGCGAGGCGCCAATCCCAGCCAAAAGCCCCAACCAGACCGATCCAGTGGTTGCGGCAATCGCCGCCGATAAAAATGCCGCTGCCAGCATTTTTCCTTCAAGGCCAATGTCAAAAATACCAGCCCGCTCCGAAAACAATCCAGCAAGGCAGGCCAGTAGCAGCGGCGTAGCCAAACGCAGGGAGCTGTCTAAAACTTGTAAGAGCGTGAGAAAATCCATAGCCTCTACCCTCTCTGCCGCAGGCTTAAAAACAAGCGCTCAAGCGGGCCTCGAACCATTAAGCTCAGAGCACCAGTGAACAAAATCACCAAGGCCTGGATCACAACGATCAACTCCCGCGGAATTTTCGTCCAGAGCGCCAACTCCGCGCCGCCTTGGTACAAAAAGCCAAACAGCAATGCGGCAAGCAACACCCCAAGCGGGTGGCTGCGACCCATCAAGGCCACAGCGATACCGATAAAGCCAGCCCCTTCGGTGAAGTTCAAAATCAACCGCTCACTTTCACCCTGCGTTGTATTGATGGCCATCATGCCTGACAAAGCGCCCGATATCATCATGGCCACCATAATGATTTTCACCGAGCCAATCCCTGCGTAGCGCGCGGCAGGTTCTGATTTTCCCATAGCGCGAATTTCATAGCCCAGAGGCGTGCGCCAAATTAAAAACCAAACCAAAACACAGGCCACCAATGCGAGGAAAAAGCTCACATTCGCCGGGGCCGCGCGAAACATTTTTTCAAATCCCATGAGACTGGCCATATCCTCAAAGGTTGGCAAATGGGTGCTGGCTGGAAAGTTTGCTGTGGCCGGATCCATGCTGCCCTTAGGTTTTAGTGCACCGACCAAGAAAAAATTTAAAACGCCTGCCGCAATGAAATTGAACATGATGGTTGTGATGACGATGTGACTGCCGCGTTTAGCCTGTAAATAAGCCGGCAGCCCAGCCCAGATCATACCAAAGACGGCGGCACCAAGTGAGGCGCCAATGATTGCAAAGCTCCAATGCGGCCATGGAATGAACAGGCAGACCAGCGCCACACCAAGACCGCCCATCATTGCTTGCCCTTCACCGCCAATATTGAATAAGGCGGCGTGAAACGCAACAGAGACCGCAAGCCCCGTGAAGATAAAGTTGGTGGTGTAATAGAGCATATAGCCCCATCCCGAAGATCGCAGCAGCGTGCCCTCGATCATAAGCTTGAGCGCGGCAACAGGGCTTTCACCGATGGCCAAGATCAATAAAGCCGACAAAAGCGCGGCGATGATCAGCGAAATCAGAGGAACAAGAACCACATCAGCCCATTTTGGCATTATATCCATCATTGCGCTCCATAGTTTTGCACGGCAGTTTGGCTCAGACTCACGAGGAGGCCTCCCCTGTCACACCGGCCATTAAAAGGCCAAGCTCTTTTTCATTGGTTTTCGCCGGATCACGTTCACCCATGATCTGGCCGTCAAACATCACCGCGACGCGGTCAGAGAGCGAGAGAATTTCGTCAAGCTCCACAGAAACCAGCAAGATCGCCTTGCCCTGATCGCGCAGCGCAACAATTTGTTGATGGATAAATTCAATAGCGCCAATATCGACCCCGCGTGTGGGTTGTCCGATCAAAAGCAAGTCGGGATTGCGCTCAATCTCACGCGCAAGAACAATTTTTTGTTGATTGCCACCAGAGAAGTTTTGAGCCGTCAAATTAGGATTGGGCGGGCGCACATCGAAGCGTTGCATTTTCGCAGCGGTCTCCGCCTTGATCGCCGCGTTGTCCATAAAAAAGCGATTGGACTGGTGCGCCGGATCGCGGTGATAGCCGAACACGGCGTTTTCCCAGGCCGTAAAGTCCATGATCAGACCTTCGCGTTGGCGATCCTCGGGCACATGGGCAATGCCATTGGCCCGCCTGGATTGTCCATCGCTATCCGCGCCCGTCAAATCCAAGGCAGCGCCGTTCACTTTCACCGAGCCCGTGGCGCTTTGGTAGCCCCCCAGAACTTCCAGCAATTCGGACTGCCCATTGCCGGCCACCCCAGCAATGCCAAGAATTTCACCAGCACGCAGCGAAAGGCTCACATCCGTCAACCGCGCGACCCCGGCATCATCCACCACATTCAGGTCGGTGACCTCCAGCACGTGTTGTTTTGGTTGAGCAGGCGCTTTATCGACCCGCAGCAAGACCTTCCGCCCGACCATCAACTCCGCCAAGTTTTCAGGGCTGGTTTGCGAGGTCTTCACTGTCGCCGTCATCTCACCGCGCCGCATCACGCTGACCGTGTCGGTGATATCCATAATCTCCCGCAATTTATGGGTGATGAGAATGATGGTTTTACCTTCTTCGCGCAGGCGCCCCAAAATACGAAACAGCTGATCGGCCTCCGTCGGAGTTAAAACCCCGGTGGGTTCATCTAGGATCAATATATTGGCCCGGCGATACAACGCTTTGAGGATCTCGACCCGCTGCTGCATGCCCACGCCGATCTCCTCGATCACCGTATCAGGATCCACATTCAGCTCGTATTCCGCCGCCAGTTCGGCCAATTCCGCCCGCGCCTTGCGCAGAGAGGGCGCCAAAAACGCTCCGCTTTCCGCACCCAGGACAATATTCTCAAGCACGGTAAAATTTTCAACCAGTTTAAAGTGCTGGAACACCATGCCGATGCCCGCCGAAATCGCAGCCTGGCTGTCTGGGATCGCAGTTTTTTGACCCGAGATAAAGATTTCCCCCGCGTCCGCTTTGTAAAATCCATAAAGGATTGACATCAGTGTTGATTTACCTGCTCCATTCTCGCCGATAATGCCGTGAATGGTTCCAGGCATGACACGGATTGAGATGTCTTTATTGGCCTGTACGGGCCCAAAGGCCTTGGAAATACCCTTTAATTCAATCGCTGGCTGGCTCATTAAAATCCCTTTATCAACAAAGGCCGCGCCAACTTAATGGCGCGGCCTCGTCATTTTGGCCTGTTCACAGGTCCTTTAGAAGGACAATGCGGGGCAGGTTTCGTCAGACGTATAATCATGCACGGACAATGTGCCGGCCGTAATGGCTGACGCCGCCGCATCCACAGCGCTTTGCATATCTGCAGACACCAAAGACGCGTTGAACTCATCCAAGGCATAACCGACGCCACCGTTGGCTATACCCATTTGGAAATTGCCTGTTTCAAGCGCATCGCCTTGGCTGAAGGCTTCGTAAACCGCATTGTCCACGCGCTTTAGCATGGAGGTCAAAACCTTACCCGGGTGCATATAGTTTTGGTTGCTGTCGACACCGATGGACAAAATACCCTCATCAGCCGCTGTTTGCAGAACGCCAACGCCTGTACCACCAGCCGCGGCAAAGACCACATCCGCACCTTGGCTGATCTGCGCTTTGGTCAGCTCAGAGCCTTTAACCGGATCATTCCATGCGGCCGGAGTTGTACCGGTCATATTGGCGATGATTGTAGCATCCGCGTTGACCGCCTTTACGCCCTGCGCAAAGCCACATCCGAAGCGGCGGATCAATGGAATATCCATGCCACCAACAAAGCCGACCGTGCCCGTTGCCGAGGCTTGAGCGGCCAGCATACCAACAAGATAAGAGCCTTCATGCTCGTTAAAACCGATGCCGCGTACGTTGGGCATGCTCAACCAGTTGACATCGATAACGGCAAATTTTGTATCAGGGTAATCTGGCGCCACTTTGCTCAGCGCATCGGCAAAGGCAAAACCAGCCATGACGATCGGGTTGGAGCCAGCTTCAGCAAAGCGCCGCAAAGCTTGTTCGCGCTGGGCTTCATTTTGCAGCTCAATCTCGCGGAAAGATCCACCAGTTTCATCGGCCCAGCGCTGCGCGCCCTGGAAAGCAGCCTCGTTGAAGGATTTGTCAAATTTTCCACCAAGATCAAAGATAATAGCGGGGTCGGCCAATGCAGCGGTGGCGCTCAAAGCCGCAGCAGCAGCGCTGCCAAGAATAGTTTTCATAAAGCTCATAAGAGTCTCCCTTAAATAGCGACAACCCAAGGGACAGAATCCTTCGGGTCAAAAGCAAGCAGATTAATCGATCATGACTAAATTAGCCCGGTCTGCCAAGGGAGCGTCAATATAAATTTATGCATTTATTAAGAAAATCATCGTCGAGCGTCGCATCACTCTCACCGCGATTTAAAGATAAGCAATCTAACTCAATAATTTACGAAAAATCAATGCGTCACATTTCGTGCCATCGCGCCGCTGATAATATTGCGCGCGTCGGCCGAGCTGTTCAAAATCTAAGCTCTTATAAAGCCCAAGGGCCGACGCATTGTCCGCCGCCACTTCTAAAAAGATTGAACGCGCGCCCAAATCCGCTGACGCGTCGATAAGCGCCAACATCGCGCGTCGCGCCAAACCTTGCCTTTGCGCCCCAGCGGCGCAGGAAACGGTAAGTATTTCCACCTCATCAAGAACCAAACGCCCCAGAGCAAAACATTCAGGCACCGCGCTGATATGAACGCCCGGTTGCTCCATGAGACGTTGAAACTCATCCGTGGACCACGGGCGTGAGGTCACAAAGGCAGAGCGATGAATCCGCGCGAAATCCTCTGCCGAAACGGGCGTTTTAGGCGGCAACAGGGCGCACTTCGACCACTTCGGGAATATAATGGCGCAGCAAGTTCTCGATGCCCATTTTCAATGTCAAAGTCGACGAGGGGCAACCAGCACAGGCGCCTTTCATGTGAAGGTAAACAATACCCCGATCAAAGCCGTGAAAGGTGATGTCACCACCATCTTGCGCCACAGCCGGGCGCACGCGCGTGTCCAGAAGCTCTTTGATCTGAACCACGATGGATTCATCGGCCACATCATAATCGCCCTGCGCAACCGCGCCAGATTGACCGTCCGACAGGACCGGTGCGCCCGATTGGAAATGCTCCATTATCGCGCCCAACAATGCAGGTTTGATATGGTCCCACTCCGTTTCATCGGTTTTGGTCACTGTGACAAAATCCGAACCCAAAAACACCCCTGTCGTGCCCGCGACGGCGAACAATCGCTGCGCCAAGGGGCTGGCAGAGGCGCTCTCGGCCGATGGGAAATCCGCGGTGCCCATGTCCATAACAGATTGCCCAGGCAAAAATTTCAGCGTTGCAGGGTTTGGGGTACTCTCAGTTTGAATGAACATAAAGCTGCCTTCCGGTTGTCGCACCGCAAATATGTTCTACGGCCGGTTCCATGTCAAGTTTTTAGAATTATTCTAACTTCGAGCTGTCCTAGCTCAAAGCTTCCAATTGCTCTTTGCTTAAGGAGCCGGGCACAATCACAATCGGAACATCCAAACTGCCAGAAGATTTTGACAGTTGAGTGACCAAGGGCCCCGGCCCTTTGCGATCTGTCGCAGCGCCCAAAACCAAAATATCCACTTCAGCATCCTCGCGAATTTGCGACAAAATCTCCGGAACCATCTCGCCTTCGCGAATCACCAGCTCCGGATCAACCCCATGTTTCTCGCGCATCCACTTAGCAAAGACCTCATAATGCGCCTCAATCCGCGCGCGGGCCTCCTCGCGCATTATTTCTCCAACACCGATCCAATGATTGAATTCCTCAGGCGGAATAACCGCGAGAATTTCAACCCGCGCCCCGGTGTTTTGCGCCCGCATCGCCGCAAAGCGCATCGCGTTCAAACATTCCGTAGAATTGTCCAGCACAACCATAAATTTACGCATCACGGGCCTCCTTTCGATCCGCATCATGCCCGGAGCAGCGCCCGCCCGCAACGTCAAATTACGGCGCCGATTAAATAATATGGACTCTGGCCCACAAGGGGTTCGCGGCCCACAGACCCAATCGTTTAGGCCAGCCCCGCAGCGTCAAATTAACGTGCTAGCGCAACATGCCAACGATGTCGTAGGTTTTTTGCAAGATAGGAGCGGCCAATGCCCGGCCACGCTCAGCACCCCGAGCCAAGATCCGGTCAATCTCATCAGGCTCTTGCATAAGGCGCGACATTTCGCTGGAAATCGGAGCCAGCTTTGAGACAGCCAAGTCTGCCAGCTTTGGCTTGAAGGATCCAAATTGCTGTCCGGCAAATTCATCGACCACGGTCTGCGGTGTCATCTCATTGAGCGCCGCATAGATATTGACCAAATTGCGCGCCTCCGGCCGTCCGTTCAAACCCTCCACCGTTTCAGGCAAAGGGTCTGCATCAGTTTTCGCCTTTTTGATTTTCTTGGCCAAAGCATCCGCGTCATCGGTCATATTCAATCGGCTCATGTCACTGGGATCTGACTTTGACATTTTCTTTGTCCCATCGCGCAGGCTCATAACCCGCGTCGCCGCCCCCTCAATTACCGGTTCCGGGATCGGGAAGAAATCAACGCCAAAATCATTGTTAAACTTCGTCGCAATATCGCGCGTCAGTTCGAGATGCTGCTTTTGATCTTCGCCCACGGGCACATGGGTGGCGTGATAGATCAAAATATCCGCTGCCATCAAAGCCGGATAGCCAAAAAGACCCAGCGAGGCATTCTCACTGTTTTTGCCCGCTTTATCTTTCCACTGCGTCATGCGCTTCATCCAGCCCATGCGTGCGACACAATTGAAAATCCAGCCCAGCTGCGCATGTTCTGGAACTTGACTTTGATTGAACAAGATTGATTTTTCGGGATCAATTCCTGCCGCAATAAACCCAGCACAAAGTTCGCGGGTGTTGCGGCGCAAATCCGCAGGATCCTGCCAGACCGTGATCGCATGTAGATCAACCATGCAATAGACAGTTTCAAATCCACCATCCGCTTGCATATCCACAAAACGCTTCATTGCGCCCAGGTAATTGCCCAAAGTCAGCCCGCCAGAGGGTTGGATGCCTGAAAATACGCGTGGAACAAACTTTTCGGTCATGAGGGCCTCGGCTCTAGAATTTAGTATTCACATCGCATAATGAGCAAGGCCGAAGCCGTCAAGGAAGCACACCATGTCCGACTCCCCACCTCCCGCCGTCAATCCCCTGCCGCCCGCGGTGATTATCCTGTTTTTAGCGGTGGTCCTGGGCGAGGCCTATATCGCAGGAGCGGAGGCGCAGCTGTGGGGGCAATTTGATGCCCGCATCGGTTTGATACGGCAATTTGCTTTCCTACCCGAGGGTTTTGAACGCACTTTATCAGCTGGTATTTGGCAACCCGAATTATTTTGGCGCATGCTCACTTACCCCTTCGTTCATGCAGCAGTCATGCAGTCGATTTTAGCCTCGGTTTTGATCTTGGCCCTAGGAAAATTCGTTGGTGAAATCTTGGGCAACACGGCAGTTTTCGCGATTTTCGGCATCTCGTCGGTGTTTGCCGCCCTTGGATACGCGCAGTTCACCGCAAGCACCTATCCGCTCTTTGGCGGCTACCCGCCTGCCTATGGGTTAATTGGTGGGTTTAGTTTCGTGTTGTTTAGCCGTGCTCAAGGCCTGTTGAGCCACCAATTGCGCGCCTTTCGCCTGCTCGGACTCTTAATGGCCATCAACATCAGCTTGTCTTTGTTCAGCAGCGGCCCGCCGATTTGGGTCGCTGAACTCTGTGCGGCTGTGGCCGGATTTATCTCTGCCGCATTAATCCAGCCCGGCGGGCTTGCCAGTCTTGTGGCAAAGTTTCGGGGTCAGTGATCAATCGGCCTGGCGCATTAGTTGGCGCAATTCAGCAAGGCTAAAGGCCCCAAGCAGGCGACCGGCCATAATGTAGCTGCCCCCGGCCACCAGTAAGATCACGATCAAACCGAGCAGGCGCAGACCCTCCATTTGCAGAACAGGTTCCACAGCCCGGGCAGTGATCCAAACGATCACGCCCATGCCCAAGCTGGCCAGAAGAATGCGCAAAGACCTATTGCGCAACTGCGCATCCCAGCGTGCCGCCGGGCCAAACCGCCGCGCGCGCCACCACAGGCAGCCCAGCATCGCCCAACCGGCGCAGGTTGCCCCATAGGCGGAGGCCGTAAAACCAATATATCGGCTCAAACCAATTGCAACCAGCGCATTTACCGCCAACGCCACCAGGGCAAAGTTAAACGGGGATCGCGTATCTTCACGGGCGAAATACACCGGCTGATAGAGCTTTTGCAAAACAAAAGCCGGCAAACCCAAGCCGTAGATCGCAGTGGCCAAGGCCGTGGCTTGTGTGTCGCTGGCCAAGAACGCCCCGCGTTCAAACAAGACCGAGACCAATGCCGAAGGGATGACAATAAGAGCCACCGTGCAAGGAATGGTCAACAGCAAAGCCAGCTCTGCTGCGCGGTTGAACGCCGCCTGCCCACCGGCTTCATCGCCAATGCGCAGCCGCCGCGACAGATCCGGCAAAAGCACGATGCCAATGGCAACCCCAACCACACCAAGCGGCAATTGATACAAGCGATCAGCATAATAAAGCCAGGCGTTCGCCCCTTCAAAATAACTGGCAATCTGCCGACCGACCAGCAAATTGACCTGCACAACCCCGCCAGCCAGCGCGGCAGGGGCGGCGATTATCGCCAAGCGTCTAAGCTCTGGTGTCATTTTCGGCCAGCGCGGCAACACCTTAAACCCAGCCCGGAGCGCTGCAATCCAAAGCACAGCCAATTGCGCAATCCCAGCCACAGGCACGCTCCACGCCAACGTCAAACCAATATCCCAGCCCAACCGTTGCGCCGCAAACAGCGCCAAAATAAAGCAAATATTTAGCAAAACAGGCGCAGCCGCAGCCGCCACGAACCGCCCGGCGGAATTGAGCACACCTGAAATCAAAGCGGCGAGCGAAATGAAAAGAATATAGGGAAAGGCAATTCGGCCAAACACCACAGTGAGATCAAAACGTTCGTCGCCCACAAAGCCGCTTGCCATGGCCCAAACCAAATAGGGCATCGCCAGCATGGCCAGCGCGTTCAGCAAAATCAGCACCACCGCCAACATCGACAACGCATCCCGCGCAAAGGTAAGCGGATCATCACCCGCAGCCAGCTTTTTCGAAAACATTGGCACGAAGGCGATATTAAATGCCCCTTCCGCAAAAAACCTACGAAACAGATTTGGCAAAGAAAATGCCAGGAAAAACGCCTCTGCCACCGGGGAGGCCCCAAGAGCGCCAGCAATCAAAACATCGCGCAAAAATCCCATCACGCGCGACACCAAGGTCCAAAACCCGACCGTAAAGAACCCCCGCATCATCGTCATGAGAGCGCCCTCGTCGCACCTTGTTTCAAGGCATCCCGCAGTTTTTGCTCCAAACTGTCCCGCTTGGCCTTGGCGTGCAGCTTCAGCCCAAACATGTCTTTGACGTAGAAAGTATCAACCACCTGTTCTCCATAGGTGGCAATCACCGCGCTGGAGATATTCACATTGGCTGCGGCTAATGTGCGGGTCAGATCATATAAAACGCCCAATCGGTCACGCGTATCGACCTCAATTATCGTATATATTTCAGAGCCTTCGTTGTCAAAACTGATCGAAGTGGGTACCTGAAACGCCCGTTCACGTTTTTTGATTTTATCACGAGATTGAATGGCCTCGCGGGCAACAAGCGTGCCTTGCAAGGTCTCATTAATCATCTTTTTCAAACGGCCAAGTCGCAGATCCTTATAGGGATGACCTTCCGCATCCTGCACCCAAAAGACAGCAGTGGCGTATCCGTCCTTGCTGGTGAAAGTGCGCGCATCGACCACATTTGCCCCGCTTAAGGCCAGAGCGCCACAAATTCGGCTGAACACCCCCGGATGATCGGCCATTGCAAAGCAAATCCGGGTCGCGTCGCGATCTTCATCAGGCTGTAAATCCATCCGGATTTCATCATCTGGAATATCCAAAAGCAGCCGAGCAAAAATTTGATGTGCGGTGACATGCAGACCTTGCCAATAAGGCGGGTAGTGGCGGTTCGTTTCATGGCGCAGCGCCGCTTTGGACCAATCAGGTAGCGCTTTGCGTAGGTTTTTCTTGGCCTCCGTGCCGCGGTTTTCCCGGTTGAGATCTTCCAGCCCGGTCTCCAGCGCCTTTTTAGTTTGCCGGTACAACGCGCGGATCAGCACAGCTTTCCAATTGTTCCATACGCCAGGGCCCACGCCTGAAATGTCACAGACGGTTAAAACCGTCAAAAGATCCAGCCGCTTGACCGATTGCACAGCTTTAGCGAAATCCCGCACGGTGCGCGGATCGGCAATATCGCGTTTTTGCGCCATATCGGACATCAATAGATGGTGCCGCACCAACCACTCGACCGTCTCCACTTCCCGTGGCTTGAGCCCCAAACGCGGCGCAACTTCACGGGCAATTTTCGCACCAAGCACCGAATGATCTTCAGGCCGCCCCTTACCAATATCATGCAGTAGCAGTGCCACATAGAGCACTTTTCGGTTCAGCCCCTCAGCCAATATCCCGCTGGCGACCGGCAGCTCCTCAATCAATTCCCTGCGCTCTATCGCAGCCAGATGGCTGATCGTTTGAATGGTGTGCTCATCAACCGTGTAGGAGTGATACATGTTGAACTGCATCATCGCGACGATCGGTTCAAACTCAGGAATAAATGCCGCCAAAACGCCCAGCTCATTCATCCGCCGCAATCCCCGCTCAGGATTGCCGTGCTTCAGAAGAATATCGGTAAAAATTCGAACGGCCTCATCCGACTTGCGCATCGATGCATCTATCAAATGCAGGTTCGCCGACAAAAGGCGCATGGCATTGGGATGGATCAAAAGCCCCGTGCGCATCGCCTCCTCAAACAACCGAAGCATGTTCATTTTATCTTTCAAAAACGCTTCTGGATCGGAAAGGGCCAAGCGGTTTTGCAGCACGCAAAAGCCAGGTTTCAACTTTGGTTTTCGGCGCAAAACACGCAGCACGACTGGCTCTTTTTTCATCTGCGCAGCCTCAAGGGCGGTTAGGAAAATGCGGGTCAATTCCCCAACTTTTGTTGCGTGGCGGAAATAGGCCTGCATGAAATGCTCCACTGCCCGCCGCCCGCCGCGGTCTCGGTACCCCATGGCCTCAGCGACCGCGACCTGCAACTCAAAGGTCAGCTGGTCCATAGCGCGATTGGCAATCAAATGCAGATGACAGCGCACAGCCCAGAGAAAATTCTGCGCGGCCTCAAATGTTGCGAACTCTTCGGCGCTGAACACGCCTGCTTCAACCAATTGCTCGGCATGAAACACGCCGTTGATATATTTCTCAATCCAATACAGCGATTGCAGGTCCCGCAGCCCGCCCTTGCCCTCTTTGACATTCGGCTCCACCATGTATCTCTGACCACCCTGCTTGAGGTGGCGCGCCTCACGTTCCGCAAGCTTGGCTTCGGTAAATTCCCCCACTGTGTGTTTAAAAAGCTTGTCCCGAAGCTGGGTTTGCAGCTGCTGGAACACCTCATGCTCACCGAGCAAAAACCGCATTTCGACCAAAGATGTGCGAATCGTATAGTCTTCCCGCGCAAGCCGAAGACAATCACGGACCGTGCGGCTGGCATGGCCCACCTTAAGGCGCAAATCCCATAGCACATAAAGAAGGCTTTCAATCACGCTCTCGGCCCAAGCGGTCATCTTATAGGGGATAACGAAAAGTAAATCGACATCTGAGAAAGGCGCCATTCCGCCCCGTCCATAGCCACCGACCGCCACAATCGCCAGTTGCTCAGAGGTGGTCGCAACTTGCCGGGGATGTAGGTAGCGCAGCGCCGCATCATAGGCTGCAGCCACGGCGCAATCTGTCAAATAGCAATAGCTCACCGTTGCGGCCTGCGATGCAAAAGGGGCCGCTTTAAAGGCGGCCGAAATCCGTTCCAGCCCTGCAGCGCGGCTCTGGCGCAGGATGGCCACCACCGCCACGCGTATTGCCGTCGTATCTCTGAGACCTGCCACAGCGCTTTCAATCTGCGCTGCAACATCCTCACGATCAAAGATGTCAGACGCCTCCAGAATAAGCTCCGAGGGCGCCCGAAGGGTGGACAGATCCAAGCCTAAAATCCGATACTGGAAAAACTGCGCGGGGCCGGCGACAGCACCACGACTTGATTGCCTTCAATGGTGGCCACCGCCAAGCCGCGTTCAACCGTACCATCTTCTCGCAAACGGAAAATACCGGCCGCGCCTTGAAAACCGCTGGTTAGGGTCAAACCCTGGCGGTTCAACGCATCGCGATTGCCCGTGGCCACCGAAGCACCCACCGCCGCCACACCATCATAGGCAATGGCCGCCAAAGGGTGCGGCGCGCGGCCATAAACAAATTGAAAGCGCGCTTTGAATTGTTCACTGCGCTTCGGGCTTGGCATGGCGAACCATCCGCCTTGAATCGCGGGCAAATGAAAAGCGGAGGGCAAAGCGTCCCACTGCGCCAAACCGGCATATTGCACCATCTGCGGATCCACCCCGGCCTCGGGCAGCAATTGCGCAATCAAGGGCAACCCACCGTCATAATCGGCGGTCAAAAATACGATATCGGCGTCGATGACCTCATTGCGTTCGGCCACGCGACTCATGGCCTCGACCAAATCCTGTTGGGTAAATTCATACCCCTCGACACCGGAAACGAAACTGCCCTGCGCCTCCAAGGCTTGCTCTAGAGCGTCGCGGCCAGCTTGCCCCGGCACGGTGTTGGCATGCACCAACAGCGCGCGTGATTTTCCCTGCTCCGTTGCGTAGACTGCCAAATGCTCGGCTGTGTTTTGAAACGTATGGCCTAAAACATAGACATTGCCGCCTGCAATCTCGATATTATTCGATAGGGATAAAACGCTGACACCACTGCCGGCCACTGCCAGTCCCGCCGCATTGGCCGCACCGGCGTAAAGCGGACCTACGATCACCTGCGCGCCCTCTTGGACCGCAAGTTGCGCCATTTCCGCCGCCTGGGTCTCAAGCCCTGCCGTGTCGTAGACTTGCATCTGCATGTCGACCCGGCCTTTCAGATCAGACATGGCCATACGCGCCGCTTGCTCTGCGGAGAGCGCCAATTCTTGCACCCGTTCATCCGCCGCTGTGAGCGGCAAGAGCACTGCGACTTGCACTGTTTTGCTGCCATCAAGCCGGAGGCCACCCCCCGATATCGGACCGCCTGAAGGGGCAACACAGGCGGTCAGAAGCACTGATGCACAAAAGGCCAATACGGCCACGCCGCGCAGTTGCGACAGTGATGGGATTAGAAAATTCATTGTCAAAGCGCCCTTCAGAGATTGTTAGATCTGTGTTAGCTGCATTTTATGGCAATCCGCAAAGGGGTCCAGAGGTGAATCATAATTTGATGAAGTTGGAGCCCGGCTTGTACCTTGTGGCAACACCTTTGGGCTCAGCGCGCGATATTACCCTTCGCGCGCTTGATATTTTGGCCTCTGCGGATGTGTTGGCTGCTGAAGATACCCGCACGGCACGCAAATTATTGGACATTCACGGCGTGCCCTTAGCTGGGCGGCGAATCATCGCCTATCACGATCACAGCCATGCCAAGGACCGGCAAAGAGTGCTTCATCATATCGCGGAGGGTAAATCCGTGGCCTATGTGTCCGAAGCAGGCACGCCATTGATCGCAGATCCCGGCTATCAGCTGGTGGCCGATGCCCGGCGCGAGGGATTGTCCGTAAGCGCCGCGCCGGGGCCTGCGGCATGTATCGCCGCTCTGACTGTGGCCGGTTTGCCAACCGATCAATTTCATTTCGCCGGCTTTCTGGCACCCCAACAGGTGGCCCGCCAAAAGCAGCTGGCCGAGCTTATGACCCTGCGCGCAACGGTTGTGTTGTATGAATCTCCCAAACGGTTGAACGCACTTCTGGACGATATCGAAACGACAGGCGGACCTGCACGCACGGTCGCGGTCTGCCGCGAATTGACCAAAAAATTTGAAGACGTTCAAAGCGGGCCAGTTGAGAGCATCCGCGCATTTTATGCTGACACGCCGGCCCGCGGTGAAATTGTGGTGCTGATTGGCGCGGGAGAAGATGCCAAAATTGATAAAGGTGATCTTGAGGCGGCGCTTGTTCATGCAATGTTAAACCTTCGCGTGAAAGATGCAGCAGACGCTGTGGCTGGCGCTTACGGCCTGCCACGGCGCGATATCTATCAATTGGCCCTTAAACTACAGGCCCTAAAAACCGAAGAGTGACGCTATGTTTCAAAAAGCTGCGCAAGGGACCACCAATCATTTGGCCGGACTGGCCGCTGAACATTCCGTAATCTCCGAATATGCGGGACGCGCACACCGAGTCCTGGCCCATCGGTGGCGCGGCGACGCCGGCGAAATTGACCTAATTTTTGCAGATGGCGATGGGTTGACCTTCACAGAAGTGAAAAAAAGCCGTAGCCATGATGCGGCCCTGCGCAACCTAGGCAAGTGGCAGCAAAAACACATCTATGAAGCCGCCACGGAATACCTTGCAGATACCAGCCGCTCTTTGGCAACACAGATGCGCTTTGATGTGGCCTTGGTTGATGGGCAGAGCCATATTCAAGTGATGGAAAATGCCATGATGAAATAGGGCGCTGCAACGCGAGCGTTACAAAAACAAATTGCCAAAGCACAGGCGGGTCATTAATGAGTTCTAACCCGATCTGGGCATTTGTCTGAGGTATCCGCATGTCAAAAAAAATTGCTTTTCAAATGGACCCGATGGAATCAGTGAATATTGACGCAGACAGCAGTTTTCACTTGGCCATGGAAGCCCAGGCGCGTGGCCACGACATTTATTATCACACACCAGATCGGCTGGCCTTTGAAAATGGCAAGGTGACCGCGAAGGGACAAAAAATGGTGCTGCGGCGCGAGCGCGGCAATCATGTGGATCTTGGCCCGCTCGAACATCTGGATCTTCACGAATTTGACGTGGTTTGGTTGCGACAGGATCCACCGTTTGACATGGGCTACATCACAACCACCCATCTGCTGGACCTTTTGAAACCGGACACTTTGGTCGTGAATGATCCGTTTTGGGTGCGCAATTACCCAGAAAAGCTCTTGATGTTACAATTTCCGGACCTGATCCCGCCGACCACAATCGCGCGCGACTTGGACACGCTCAAAGCGTTCCGGGCTCAACATGGCGATGTGATTGTAAAACCGCTCTATGGCAACGGCGGTGCGGGCGTGTTTCGACTCACGCCGGAAGATCGCAATATCGCATCATTGCACGAGCTCTTCACCGGCATAAACTCCGAGCCGCTGATCATTCAGAAGTTCCTGCCGGCCGTCAGCCAAGGCGACAAACGCGTTATTTTGGTGGATGGTGAAGCGGTGGGAGCAATCAACCGCGTACCTGCAGCCGGTGAGACCCGGTCAAACATGCATGTTGGCGGCCGTCCTGAAAAAATCGGCCTGACCGCGCGGGACCTAGAAATTTGTGCCGCTATCGGCCCCCTATTGCGCAACAAAGGTCAGGTTTTTGTCGGAATCGACGTGATCGGCGATTATCTCACCGAAATCAACGTCACCTCCCCCACGGGCCTGCAAGAATTGCAACGCTTCGATGGCACAAATGTGGCCGGGTTGATTTGGGACGCGATTGTAGCACGTCTGTGATCACGGTATTCGGCGCTTAAACCTTCACCAAACCCCGGATCCAATCCGCGATCTGCGCCATAATTTCCTCTGCAGGCCTGTCATTGCCACAGGCTTGCAAAAAAGCATGCAGTTGATCTTTGGCCAATAGATGCGTGATCGGATGATCGATATGTGCGGCCAACCAATCGTTGTCATCAGCAATCGGGTCACATTCAGCTTTCACCAAGAGCAAGGGCGCGCCCGCTTTTGACAGACGGTTCCGAAATTCCGCCATATCTTCACAACCCAAATGCCCATACATCACCCGGAGTGCAGCATCGTTCAGACCTTCAGAATTCGCGCCAAATGCGTCATGGGATGGACCTTCGAGTCCGCCAAATGCCCCGTAAAGGCTGACCATTCCTTGTATTTTTGCGCGCGACGCCATGCCGCCAGCGGCCCAAAGCACCATAGCTCCGCCAGCACTGTCACCGGCCAGAACGATCTGATCTCGACCTGCCGCAAATTGCTCGGCGATTTGAGCCGCTTGATCGGCCTGGGCGGGAAATTTATGTTCGGGGGCCAAATTATAAGGCGCTGCAAAGACCCGCCGCCCGGTCAGTTTTGCCATCCACGAACACAAAGTTTGATGTGTCCAAGGGCTGCCAACGATCCAGCCTCCCCCATGAAAATATAGAATATCGGCGCCTTCAATCCGGTCCTGCGGCGTGAAACAGAGGCCTGTGCCACTGGCAAAAGAAACCTGGTCAATATCGACTGTATCTGCGCTAAAATGCGCAATACTGGCGCGCTCGGCGGCATAACCCGCGCGCAGCTTGGTCACGGGATCGGTCACCCAATCGAGAGTCGGCATGACGCTCACATAAATTCCTCCGGCCGTGCGTCGCGCGCCATATGGTCGAGAACCGCGTTCACAAATCCACGTTCTTTGCCATCGGGGGAAAAGGCCAAGGCCACCTCAACATATTCCACAATCGCCACTTTTGGCGGTGTGTCACCTTCAACGAATTCCGCTCCTGCCGCACGGAACAAGGCCCGCAAAGTCGGGTCCAGCCGGGCAATGGGCCATTTGGCGACCAGAGCCCTATCTGTCATCTGATCGATCCGTGCCTGATTGTTCACCGCGCCGGCAATCACTTGATTGAAATGCGCGATATCTCCATCTGCGAGCTGTTCCCCATCAAGCTCGGCGCCCATACGGTGCTCCTCAAACTCTTTTGACACAACATCAATCGGCAACTGCGACGCTTCCATCTGGAACAACGCTTGCACTGCATACAGGCGACTGGCCGATTTCATGCGGCGCTTTTGATTGCCTGATAAATTAGAACCGCTCATGCTTTTGCCGTCTCCTCAGTGGATAAAAATCCAATTTTCCCTTGGGGCTGTCCCCATTTGCGTGTCAGAGCAATCAAATGCAGGGCCGCGGCAGCCGCGCCACCTCCTTTGTTTTGACCGGCGGTTTCAGCACGCACCTCAGCTTGTCTGCGGTTTTCGACAGTCAAAATTCCATTGCCGATACAGGCGCCCTGCAATCCCAAAAGCTGCAGCGCTCGGCTGCTGTCGTTGCACACCGTTTCATAATGAGTTGTTTCGCCTCGTATCACGCAGCCGAGGGCTACATAGCCGTCAAACTCTGCCCGCCGATGCGCAATTGCAATGGCGGTTGGCACCTCCAGCGCGCCGGGAACTTCGACCGACTCCCACTGACCACCCGCAGCTTCAATCTCAGCCTGGGCACCGGCCACCAGTTGATCGGCAATGTCTTTATAGTACGGGGCCACCACAATCAGCAATTTGACCGGGTTATCAAAAGATGGGCTGTCAAGAATGTGGTGTTGCTCTGCTGCAGCCATCAGTTTGACCCCGAAATTTTTTGCGTGCCTTTGATTTCCAACCCATAGGCCTCAAGTCCAACAATTTTAGGCTCCGGTGAGTTGGTCAAAAGGGTGAGGCGTGACAAACCCAAAGAAGACAGAATTTGCGCGCCAACGCCATATTGGCGCAGCGTTTGCGGGCTGCCATCATCTGAAGCTCTAATCTTCATGTGCAGATCGCGCAACAATACCAAGACCCCGCGCCCCTCGTCAGCAATGATTTTCATTGACTGTGAAAATTCAAATGCCCGTCCTTTGGGGCCAGTGCCGATCATATCCAGCATCGGATCCAACGAGTGCATCCGCACCAACACCGGAGAGTCACCGCTGATATCTCCCTTAACAAGCGCAATATGCTCTGCACCTTGGGTTTCGTCATTGAAAATCCGCATTTGCCACTCACCACCAAACTCCGATTGGATCACCTCTTCGCCTTTGACACGAACAAGGTTATCATTCCGGCGGCGGTAGGAAATGAGATCGGAAATGGTGCCAATTTTAAGACCGTGCAGCTGCGCAAAGCCAATAAGATCCGGCAAGCGCGCCATGCTGCCATCGTCATTCATGATCTCGCAAATCACCCCAGATGGGTTCAATCCAGCCAAACGAGAAATATCAACAGCGGCCTCTGTATGGCCGGCCCGCACCAATACACCGCCATCTCGGGCGCGCAGGGGGAAGACGTGACCGGGCGTCGCGATATCAGCGGCAGTTTTGCCCGCATCAATCGCAACCGCAACCGTATGGGCGCGATCATGGGCGGAAATACCGGTCGTCACTCCTTCGCGCGCTTCGATTGAGATTGTAAACGCTGTTTCGTGGCGCGAGGAATTATAACTCGACATCAATTGCAGACCTAATGAATCAGCCCTTTCGCTGGTCATCGCCAAGCAAATTAATCCCCGCCCATATCGGGCCATAAAGTTGATCGCCTCTGGCGTCGCCATCTGCGCCGGGACGACCAAATCACCCTCGTTTTCACGGTCTTCATGGTCCACGAGAACAAACATCCGCCCATTGCGCGCGTCGTCAATGATCTGCTCGATGGGCGAGATCACATCAGCCAAATCGCGCTCGACGGCACCCGGCGTTTCAAATGGTAACAGTTCACTCATGCCCTAACTCCAATCTTGCAAGCGCGCAACGTAGCGCGCCAAGGTATCGATTTCCAGGTTCACGCGGTCGCCCACTGCCGCAGAACCCCAAGTGGTCACAGCCTTGGTATGCGGAATAAAGTTGATCCCGAAGTCGGTGCCATTCACTTCGTTCACGGTCAACGAGGTGCCGTTCAATGCAACCGATCCCTTGGGGGCAATAAATTTGGCCAGTGCGTCGGGCGCCCGCAGCGTGACCCGCGTGCTGTCACCTTCATCACGCAGGGCGACAATCTCAGCCACACCGTCCACATGACCCGAAACGATATGCCCGCCCAGCTCATCGCCCACTTTCAAGGCGCGCTCTAGGTTGACCGGCCGGTCCGTTTTCCATTCACCAATATTGGTCAATCCTGCGCTCTCAGCCGAAACATCTACACAGAAGCTATCAGAGGTTTTTTCCATCACAGTCAGACAAACGCCATCACAGGCAATAGATGCACCCATGTCTACGGAGGTCACGTCATACCCTGTGGCAATCTCAATGCGCAAATCCCCCCGCTGCTTTACAGATCGGATGGTGCCAATATCGGTGATGATACCCGTGAACATGCTATTCCCCTTTGCGCTGTCCCTACCCTCAGACCCCGCTTGGGGCAAGGGTCACAGTTGGAATTGAAACTGCGACAATTCGCAATTAAGAACAAGCCGAAGATATTTTTTCAAAAAAGCCGTCCCATTTAAAACGGCACACAGCGGGGTATTTCAATATGGCGGATAGATTCGGGCGTAATTTCATTCTGTTACAGGGCCCGCATGGTCTATTTTTCAACCAGTTGGGAACGCTTGTGGAGCAAACAGGCGCAAAGGCTTGGCGGGTTGGATAGAATGGCGGTGACGCATTTTTTTGGCGCAACAAAGCCCATTTCATCGCCCATTCCGAAGGTTTCGAGGCTTGGCCGGCCGTGCTCAGCACTATCATTGCAGAGAAACCCATCACCGATATCGTATTATATGGCGACACACGCCCCCTACACGCAGAGGCCATAAAGCTGGCCAAGGCCTTAGATTTGCGAGTTCACGTTTTTGAAGAGGGCTATTTGCGCCCCTATTGGGTCAATTATCAGCGCGGCGGCGCAAATGGAAATTCCAGGTTGATGGGGATGACAGTCGCGCAGATGCAAAAAGTTCTTCGCAAAGCCAAAATCGACCACACTGAAGCTCCGGCCCATTGGGACGATATCCGGCAACATGCCTATTACAGTTTTATCTATCATTTGCAGATACTGCTGAACAATCGTACCTATCCCAACTATCAAAGTCACCCTGCAGATCGCATCGCGCAGGAGTTTCGCACCTATTTGCGCCGTGTGCTCGTGCACCCAATTGAAATCTTAAAACGCTACATCACGACACGCCGCATCATACACAGTGGTCAAGCCTATCATTTGGTCCTGATGCAGCTCGAACACGACAGCGCGTTTCTCATGCATTCACCGTTCACATCGATGCCAGAATTTCTACGATGCGTCATAAAGGCTTTCGCCGCCGGGGCACCGCGTCATCACCGCTTGGTGTTCAAAGCGCATCCCTTAGAGAGTGGTCGGCGCGCGCTGGAACGAGATGTTGCAGCTTTGGCCGCGCACTATAAAATAGCCGACCGTTTCGATTACGTTCCTGGTGGCAAATTGGCTCAGCTGCTTGATCATGCGGTGACAGTCAATTCAACAGCCGGCCAACAGGCCCTCTGGCGCAGGAGCGGCAACGCGCAGCCAATCTGCAAAATCGGCTCATCACTGGTGGCATTTCGAAGTATAATCCCCCCTTATCCGCGGCGCTGGCATTGCCCCCTGGCCATCGAATTTTGGTGCCTGCGCAAGTGGAAGATGACGCGTCAATTCGATTGAGAACCCGCGATATTTGCACGAATTTGACCCTGCTGCGCCACGTCCGTGCAGCAAATCCCGATGCCGTGTTGATCTATAAACCCCACCCTGATGTTGAGGTGGGCCTACGGCCCGGGTCTCTGTCAGAGGCGCGCCGGTGGTGCGATGTCATAGCGGCCATTCATGATCCAATCTCCTTGATCAATCAAGTGAATGAGGTTTGGACCATGACATCACTGCTGGGGTTCGAAGCCTTGGTCTGCGGCAAATCCGTCACCTGCCTCGGTCTGCCGTTTTATTCCGGCTGGGGATTAACCCGTGATCGGCAGGAGGTGCCCAGACGACACGCCCGGCCCGATATTCTTGGGTTGATCCACGCCTGCCTCATTGAATATCCGAGATATTTCGATCCGGTAAGCAGATTGCCATGCCCGCCTGAGGTCGTTGTGCAGCGGCTATCGGTGGCGGCAAATCTTCCGCAGCCTTGGTATTTGCGACCATTGGCCAAAATTCAGGGTTCTTTTGCCAGCCAAGCCCATCTGTGGCGCTAAAACTTGTTTCTCCAGAACGGATATGGGTTTGGCGCCTCGGACATGCTTTAAGGCGGGCGACGCCAATCTTGACGGATATCTGGGCCAATTTTGCGCGCTGAGATGAGCTCAAAGCGCGGTGCCAGATGCAAATGCGATAAGGCCAAATCTCCCAAGCCGGGCAGTGCATCTGCCCCGAGTGCCAAGCCGGCCGTATAGAGGATCACATCGTCAACCAATTGGTCCCGCAGCAATGAGGCAGCCAATTGTCCACCGCCCTCACAGAGCACCGATGTCAACCCTCTTGACCCCAAAGCCTGCATCAGCGCTGCCAAATCCAGGTGCCCATCCGGTGCAAGTGGAACCTGCAAGAGCGCATCGCACTGAGTTTGCCAAGCATCGTTTTCGCGCAGCTGCGGCGCGTGACACAGCCAAAGCGGTGCAACATCGCGACTGGACTGCAAGGCTGGCGCGTCAAAATCTAAATGACGTGACACAACAACTCGGACGGGCTGCCAGTCTAAGTTCAAGCCGCGCACTGTGAGGCTAGGATTATCAGCCCGCGCCGTGCCGCCGCCAACCATGACCGCATCATGACAGGCGCGCAAACCATGCACATCGCGCCGGGCCTCAGCGCCAGTGATCCACTGGCTTTCTCCGCTGGCCGTTGCAATACGCCCATCTAAAGATGTCGCCAATTTTAAAGTTACCCGCGGGCGTCCATTCTGCAAACGGTTAAAAAACCCGCGATGCGCGACCAAAGCCTTTTGCGCCTGGCAGCCAAGGCTGACTTCAATTCCCGCCTCTTGGAGTTTGGAAATTCCCTTGCCGCTGACCCGTGGATCTGGATCCGAAATCGCCACAACGCAGCGCGCAATCCCCGCTGCAATTAAGGCGTCAGCGCAGGGCGGCGTCACCCCGTGGTGGGCACAGGGTTCTAAGGTAACAAAAGCCGTGGCCCGCTGCGCCAGAGCCCCGGCCTGTTGCAAAGCCATGGCTTCCGCATGGGGTCTGCCGCCCGGCTGCGTCCAGCCGCGTCCGACAATACGCGAGCCTTGAACAATGACACATCCCACCGCCGGATTGGGCCAAACGCAGCCCTGACCGCGCTGGCCCAAACTTAGGGCCAACGCCATAAAGCGTGCGTCGCTTGAAGCGCTCACTCCTCGGGCGGCAGGTTTGGCCGCAGCTCGGAGACGAATTTGTCGAAATCATCTGCAGCTTGGAAATTCTTATAGACACTGGCAAAACGGACAAAGGCGACCGTATCGATCCGCGCCAAAGACTCCATGACAATCTCACCGATAGAGGTAGAGGGGATATCTGTATCCCCCATGCTTTCCAACCGGCGCACGATGCCAGAAATCATTTGATCCATCCGCTCGGGCTCGACCGGACGTTTTTGCAGGGCAATGCGAATAGAGCGCTCAAGCTTTGTTCGGTCAAAATCTTCTCTGCGCCCATTTGACTTAATGACCACCAAATCGCGCAATTGCACGCGCTCGTAGGTGGTGAACCGTCCACCGCACGCCGGGCAAAATCGGCGCCGCCGAATGGCAACATGATCCTCGGCCGGGCGCGAGTCTTTTACCTGAG
>JAKMFM010000117.1 GCA_022425445.1 Planktomarina sp. | reverse complement strand
TGGAGCGCGCGCGTGCTGGCAGCTGCGATTTTCAAGAGTTGACCGTCAGCTGGCTGATCGAGCCGTTTGGCGATCTGGTGGATGGGCTGACTGACTGCATGGCCAACCCATTTGACCCTGTTTTGCACGCACAGATGAGCTGTGAAGACCTCAGCGCGCTTTTGCAGGCCCATTGCGAATTTGCAACCGAGATTGATTTCACAGATCCGCAAGCCAGCGCGCGATTTTGGTATGTCTCCGAAGCTAAGTTAGAACCGCGCATCGGGCAGCGTCAATCGGAGCCGGGCGCTGATCGGGAAAGCCCGCTTGATATTGCCAGGCGTATCCATGCCCTTGCGAAGGACTTATCGGGTCATAGTGGTCCAATTTGGCAATTTTTGATTCAATTTCCGGAGCATCGCTATGCCGTGCAGCGGGTGCAGGCTTTGGCTCAAAACCAATATTCGGAAATTCGCGACAATCTTATAGGTGCGGATATGGCGCCAATTGATATGCTGCGCTGTAAATTGTCGTTTTTTGGGGCCAGTAAATTTGACCCGAAATCACAGCTTTGGACCCGGATAACATTGGCGCAAGGGGCGCCTCTGGCACAAGATTTGGCCGATGGGCATGCTTGCGACGATTGGTGGCTTCCGGTGTCTGCGCCGTGATTGTTTCGTCCAATGAGCTGCAAATGCTTGTGCTCAAAGCGTGCCGGGGCATCGGTATTCCAATGGCACAGGCGCAAGAGGTGGCTGTAGCGCTGGTCAAAACTCCGGATGCTTTGGAAGCCTTGCTGCCCCATTTGGCCCAGCCGATCAAAACCGCGCACTATGATTTTTCCGCAGGCTTGACTGTGCATGGGGCATCACTGCTCCGCGATTTTTCGGCCTGTGCGGATGTGGCGGCTCTCGGGGTGCAGCCGATTCGTATATGCGGCATGGCGGCCTGTGATCTGGCTCATGCGCTCGCGCGGTCCCGCGGCCTGTCGATTGAGGCTGACGGGGCGGATGTGGTGTTCACCGGATCAGAGGCGGCGCGTCCAGAGGTCTCGCGTGGTGTTGTGGCACCGGAAATTTGGCAGCAGCTCTCCAGTTTCGCCGCATTGACCTATGTGCCCGAAACCGATGCCTCCCGCCTTGGAGGGGCTGGGGCTGGATTGAGTGACAACGACTAGGAACGGCTGAATACGTCTTCGTCGTAGCGCACATGTTCGAGATAGAGCCCATCGGGCGGGCAAACTGGCCCGCAGGCGGCACGGTTGCGGGCCGCCAAGGCCTCTGCAACCCGCTCGGGAGGCCAAGCGCCAGCGCCCACGCGTTCGAGTGTGCCGACCAGGCTGCGCACCTGATTGTGCAAGAAGCTGCGGGCTTTGACGTGAAAGCGAATTTCTTGGCCCTGTGGGTAATCGAGGGTGGTGATATCCAAGACATCCAAGGTTTTGATCGGACTTTTTGCCTGGCACATGGTTGAGCGAAACGTGGTAAAGTCATGGGATCCGACAAGAAATTCGGCACCCGCGCGCATGGCTTCTACATCCAGCGGGTGTCTGGATTGCCAGACCAAACCGGCATCATGTGTCACCGGAGCAGAACGGCAGACGAGCCGAAACAGGTAATCACGGCCAATGGCGGAAAACCGGGCATGCCAATCTGGATCCACTTGCCGGCAATCGAGCACGGCAATGCGATTGGGTTTCAGATGATAATTTAGCGCGCCTTTCAGCTTTACCGGATCCCAAGGCTTGCGCATGTCGCAATGGGCGACCTGTCCCAGCCCATGCACGCCGGTGTCGGTGCGGCCAGCAGCGGCAATGCTTGGCAGATCGGGCTCCAGCTGTGCCAAGGCTTGTTCCAGCGCAGTTTGCACGGTGGGCAGGTCATTTTGCCGTTGCCAGCCGTAGAACCCCTGGCCATTGTATTCAATTTTTAAAGCATATCGAGGCATGGGCTTGCCATTACCCCGTCGATGCGAATTTGGCAATTGCAGCAAAGCGCGACAGTTATCGCCGCGATGCGGACACCTGTAGATTTTAACCTAGGCAAAGCCGACACAGCTTCCTATCTATGAAGTAACGACAAAGGATCCCTATGGTTTTTACTTCAGTAACAGATCGCCTGGGTAATGCTGCGGGCAGCGCAGTTGGTGCCGTCTCCGGGCGTTTCTCGGATCGGGTTATCCGGCTTGGGGTAACTGGGCTCAGCCGTGCGGGAAAAACCGTGTTTATCACCTCGTTGGTGGCCAATTTGCTGAACCGAGAGCGCATGCCGCAGCTCTTGGCGGCAAGTGAGGGACGCATTCAAGCCAGTTTTTTGCAGCCGCAGCCCGATGATACGCTGGCGCGCTTTGACTATGAAGCCAATCTCGATTCTTTGCTGCGCCCCGCGCCGCAATGGCCCGGTGGCACGCACACCATCAGCCAATTGCGCCTGTCGTTCAGGCTGGCGCCGCAGGGGCTGTTCGCGCCCATGGCGCCGCCAAAAACGGTGCATTTGGATATTGTGGATTACCCTGGCGAATGGCTGCTTGATTTGGGCTTGTTGGATTTGACCTATGATCAATGGTCCAAACAGGCATTGCAGGCCGCACAGGGGCTGGTTGAGGCCGATGCGTTCTGTCGGAAACTGAAGGCCGTGGATGGCGCAAAACCCTTCGATGATGTCAGCGCCTCTGAATTGGCGAAAGCCTATGCGGCATATCTCACAGCCGCGCGGCACGCAGGGTTTTCGAATTTGACCCCTGGGCGCATGCTTTTGCCGGGAGATTTGGCCGGGTCGCCGGTATTGACCTTTGCGCCTTTGCCCAGTGGCGCGGGCGACAAGCGGTCCTTGCGTGCGGAAATGCAGCGGCGGTTTGAGGCGTATCAGGAGAAGATCGTGAAGCCATTCTTTCGCGACCATTTCGCGAAATTGGATCGGCAAATTATCTTGGTGGATCTGCTCAAGAGTTTGTCGGACGGTCCGGCCGCGGTTGCGGATCTTGAGCAGGCGATGACGGGCATTCTGAAGGCGTTTCGTCCAGGAAAGCGAGGGTTTTTGCGCGAATTGCTGCGTGGGCGGCGCATAGACCGGATTTTATTTGCAGCCTCAAAGGCGGATCACTTGCACCACGCGCAGCATGGCGCATTGCAAGATTTGGTGGCCGCTCTCACGCAATCGGCGCGTGACACGGCGCTGTTCAAAGGGGCCTTGACCAGCTCAATTGCAATGGCAGCGCTGCGCAGTACGGTTGAGATTGATTTGGATTGGGACGGACAAAGCCTGCCTGGAGTGAAGGGCTTGGCGCTGGAGTCTGGTAGAACAGTCGGATTTTATCCTGGGGCGTTTCCAGCCGCGCCCACGCGGGTTTTGGCGCAAGCCCGCGCCGGCGCTGCGCAATGGGAGGAAGGTAGGTTTCACGATCAGGCCTTTGCGCCGGCTCCATTATCGTTGCCGCCGGGCTATGGTCCACCCCATATCCGGCTTGATAAAGCTCTGCAATTTTTGATTGGAGATGTCTTGTGAGCCTGCATTTTATCCCAGGTGAGCTGTCTGATGCCACAGAGATCAGTGCGATTTTAGAGGAATGGTATCTCGCGAACAGTTGGCTCCCTCAGGTGCATGATTCACAGGAGCGGGCAGAGTATGGCCGTCTATTGCTGACCCATTCTGAGGTGACCATGTTGCGCTGGCGGGGGCTCTGTGTTGGATTTATTGCACTGGGAAAGGATATCGTAGACTCGCTTTACATTCGGTCTAAATTTCAAAGGCGGGGCTTTGGGGGCGCGGCCATGCGCTATGTGCAAACCCAAAGAGACGAGCTTCGGCTCTGGGTGTTTGAACGTGACCGCAGAGCCCAGGATTTTTATCTCAGCTTGGGCTTTGAGATGATGCAAACCAGTGATGGGCGGGACAATGATTACAACCTGCCGGATGTCATGCTGTTTTGGAGGCTGGCCGATGGGTGAAAACCGCAATGAACCTTTGGTCGTGGAGTTGCCAGTGTCCGCGGAAGGTGTAACCCCGGAAACGGCCCCACCGGTGCCTGACGCGGATCGCAGTGCAGGGCAGAGCTCTACGGCTTTTCAGGCAACGACTTTAATGTTTGCCAGCCGCCCCGGTCGCGCGCTGCGCTGGGCTATTGGGTTTTTCAGTGCGTTTGTGGTGATGACTGCATGCCTGGCAATTTGGGAGTTTTTGGCGGGGCTGATCCTGCGCTTTCCTGTTCTCGGGTGGCTGGCCGTTCTTCTCTTGGTCTGCGCCAGCATTGCGGCCTTGTATGTGGCAGTTAAAGAAATCTTAGCCTTGCGCCGATTGACGCGGCTTGATCAACTTCAACAGCGGGCCCTTAATGCGCGCACGTCTGACACACTGCCTCAGGCCCAGGCTGTCTGTGCTGAGCTTGAAGCGCTCTACCGTGGCCGGGAGGAGCTGCGTTGGCAGGCGGCACGGTTTGCAGAGCAAAAACAAGAAATATTTGATGCTGATGCAATGATGGAAGCGGCAGAGCGCGCGTTCTTGTCCCCGATGGACCGTTTGGCCGAACAAAATATCGAGGCGGCGGCGCTGCAGGTGACAACCCTCACCGCCTTGATGCCGCTGGCTTTGGTGGATGTGATCGCAACACTGATCACGAATCTGCGGATGATCCGCAAAATAGCAGAAATATACGGTGGTCGATCAGGATTTTTCGGCAGTTGGCGTTTGACGCGTCTTGTCTT
>JAKMFM010000094.1 GCA_022425445.1 Planktomarina sp. | reverse complement strand
TGAGGGAGAAATCCTCAAAAGTCCGCCGGTTGAGAGCAATCTCTGACATCCCCGCCGAGGCATAAACCGGAAAGGAAATGGCAATGGCCGCAGATTTCACAATGCGTCAGCTCTTGGAAGCTGGCGTTCACTTTGGACACCAAACACAACGCTGGAACCCGCGTATGGGTCAATTTATTTATGGGGAGCGTAACGGCATCCACATCATGGATTTGACACAGACCGTTCCAATGCTCGACGCCGCGTTGAAAGCCATCCAGGACACCGTTGCAAAAGGCGGCCGTATCTTGTTCGTTGGTACAAAGCGTCAGGCGCAAAATCCAGTTGCAGAAGCTGCTGAAAAATGTGCGCAATATTACATGAATCACCGTTGGCTGGGCGGCACGCTGACCAACTGGCAAACAGTGTCCAAATCCATCAGCCGTCTGAAAGACATTGATGAGAAAATGGAAACCGGTTTTGCAGGCCTGACCAAAAAAGAGCGTTTGGGCATGGAACGTGACCAGGCAAAATTGCAAGCCTCATTGGGCGGTATCCGTGAAATGGGTGGTGTTCCTGATCTGTTGTTCGTCATCGATGTGAACAAAGAAGATCTGGCGATTGCCGAAGCGAAAAAGCTGGGCATCCCAGTGGTGGCCGTGGTTGACACAAATTGCCCGCCCGATGGTATTGATTACGTCATTCCTGGCAATGACGACGCGGCGCGTGCGATTGCTCTTTATTGCGATCTCGCAGCGCGTGCAGCCTTGGAAGGCATGTCCGCACAATTGGGCGCCGCTGGCGTTGACTTGGGCTCTATGGAAGAGGCTGTCGCGGAAGAGGCTATCGTTGAAGCCGCCGCGGAAGACGCTCCAGCCGCTGAGGCCTAAGCCTAGATACGAAGGTTACATCGGTTGCGGGACACCGCAGCCGAGATTCTCTTATAGGAAAAGGAACACGATTATGGCGATTACTGCTGCAATGGTGAAAGAAATGCGCGAGAAATCCGGCGCAGGCATGATGGATGCCAAAAAAGCACTCACCGAAAACGATGGCGATATGGAAGCGGCGATGGACTGGCTGCGCACCAAAGGTCTGGCAAAGGCTGCAAAGAAATCCGGTCGAACAGCGGCTGAGGGCCTTGTGGCCGTGGCCGTGCAAGGCGGTAAGGGTGTTGCGGTTGAGGTAAACTCAGAAACCGATTTCGTCGGCAAAAACGCAGATTTCCAAGCTATGGTTGCGAAAATCGCAACCGCTGGATTGTCCGCAGACAGCACGGAGGCTCTGGCTGCGACTGTCGTGGATGGCAAGCCTGTAGCTGACCTCATCACAGATGCGATTGCCACCATTGGCGAGAATATGTCTTTGCGCCGCATGGCAGCGGTTTCGGCAGATACGGTTGTGTCTTATGTGCACAATGCGGCCGCCGAGGGTATGGGCAAGATCGGCGTTTTGGTCGGCCTGTCTGGCAACAATGAAGCCTTCGGCAAGCAGGTCGCTATGCATATCGCTGCAGCCAATCCAGCAGCTTTGAATGAAGCCTCGCTTGATCCTGCGGTTGTTGAGAAAGAAAAGCAAATTCAGATCGATATCGCGCGCGAGAGCGGTAAACCAGAATCTGTAATTGAAAAAATGATCGTGGGCCGTATGAAAAAGTTCATGGCGGATTCTACTTTGATGGGTCAAGCTTTTGTGGTCAATCCCGATCTAACCGTTGAAGCGGCGGCGCAAGAAGCTGGCGTTGAAGTCACCGGGTTTGTGCGCCTCGAAGTGGGCGAGGGCATCGAGAAGGTTGTTGAAGATTTCGCAGCTGAAGTTGCAAAAACCATGAAGGGTTAACACAGCCTAAATTGAGTTTGTGAAAGGCGTCCTCAAGGGCGCCTTTTTGCGTATGTGGCGGTGTAGCGGTACCCAACGCAGCAAAGATAATTCATAATCTATATTATGTTAAATTATTACCTAATGATCCACAAAGCGATTCACGATCATAAATTAGGAATTTCCGTTAAGCCATTGGTAAAAAGCCGCATATTTTTCTGATAGCCCACAGCAGACTCTCGTAGACCATCGATCTCCGCTTCGGTCAAACTCCGTACGACCTTGCCTGGCGCGCCCACCACCAGAGAATTGTCAGGAATAATTTTGCCTTCGGTAATCAAAGCACCGGCGCCGATCAAGCAGTTGCTGCCAATCTGAGCCCCGTTCAATACAATGGCGCCCATACCAATAAGGCTTTGATCACCGATCGTGCAGCCGTGCAAAATTGCGTTATGCCCAATGGTGCAATCGCGACCGATGCTAAGCGGATAGCCAATATCGGTATGCAGCACAGAGTTTTCTTGCACATTTGAACCCGTCCCAAGGTTAATCCACTCATTATCCCCGCGCAGCGTCGCGCCAAACCAGACCGAAGCGCCAGCCATAAGGCGCACCTTTCCGATCACATTGGCATCGGGCGCCACCCAGAAATCAGAATTTTTAGGAAATTCAGGACTATTTTCCAATAACTTATAAATCATTATTCATCTCAAACTCGGTTTGCAACGCACGGACATGTTCGACCAGACCGGGCTGTTGGCTCCGACGCAGGCGCTCCGTTGTGACAATTGTTTTCAACTTTTCTTCCGTGGCATCGAGATCGTCGTTGATCAGGACATAATCGTAACCAGACCAATGGCTTATCTCATCCCAACTCTTTTGCATGCGCTTGGCAATGGTTTCTGCAGTGTCTTGTCCCCTGCCCTCAAGTCGGCGTTGAAGTTCTGTAATAGAGGGTGGGAGGATGAAAATTGACAGCACATGCTCTTGCAATGCGGAGTTTGAAATTTGCTGCGCGCCTTGCCAATCAATGTCAAATAAGACGTCCTGGCCCTTGGCAATGGCCGCTTCTACAGGCCCCTTTGGCGATCCATAAAACTTGCCAAACACATGCGCGTGTTCCAGCATTTCACCATCGCGGACTTGGCGTTTGAAATTCGTTTCATCAACGAAAAAGTAATCTTTTCCGTCAACCTCTCCTTTGCGCATGGCACGGGTGGTTGCTGAAACCGAGAACGCCAGAGAGCTGTCCCAACGCATCAGCCGTCTCGCAAGTGTGGATTTACCTGCTCCAGACGGGGATGACAAAATTACTAACAGGCCACGCCGCATTGTTTCACTCCACATTTTGCACTTGCTCGCGCATTTGATCTATCAATACCTTCATTTCAAGTCCAATGGCCGTCAAAGCCGCTGAGCTGGACTTGGAGCACAGGGTATTGGCCTCACGATTAAACTCTTGCATCAGAAAATCAAATTTCCGTCCAGACGGCAGCTCGGACGACAGCAAGAGCTGGGCCGCTGCCACATGGACCTGCAGACGGTCAATTTCCTCGGTAACATCACTTTTCACCGCTAAAATAGCCATTTCTTGTGCCAAACGCTCGGGATCAACGTCTTGTTTTAGACGCGCCAAAGCAGCCGTGAAATTGTCTTCAAAGTTTTCTGCTCGGCCCGACAATGTGTCTTGCGCGTGGGTGATTAGCTGTTTTGTCTGCATCAAATTGTCGGTGAGAACGCGATGCAAGGCTGCACCTTCGGCTTTTCGGGAGGTTTGAAATTGCGCAAGCAGCTCTGGCAGATGCCCAGATAAAACCTGCATGACGTCTTGCTGCGCCGCTTCATTGGCTTCCACATTTACAAATCCATTTTGCGCCGCGATGTCAGACAGGCTCAGCGGTGCAACCGATACGCCTTTCGTCGCGGCACGCTCTGCCAAAACAGCGGCATTGGACAATATTTGCTCCAATCTATCTAGATCTATTTGCCGCTGGCCCTGTTCGATCCCATGGGAAATTTTCAGTGAAAATTGCAATGATCCTCGCGCAACCTGAGATGAGATGGCCTTGCGTGCGATTTGATCAAAACCAGTCAACCACTCAGGCACCCGCGTGCGAATGTCCAACCCTTTATTGTTTACACCGCGCAGCTCCATGGACCAGTCATAGGGACCCGACGCGCCACTCATGGAGGCCATGCCCGTCATTGATGTTAACATGCCACCCTCCCAAGTCGACCTGTACTGTCTACGTTAAATATTTCTCCAATAAAATGTAAAACTTGACTGAAATTTTTAACACTCTTTTTACCAAACTGTTGAAAACGTGGTTATCAGAACCTTAACTACAGTCTTGCCGGTGTAACGGTGGGCAATGAGGACGCATGCATTTATCGATTGATATGACCATTAAGCCAGGGTTCACTCAACACCCTGTCCAGCGCGCGCTTTATAGCCTGTGGCAAGCCCGGTGTCGGGCGGGTCAAATTCCCCTTTGGCCGTCACTCCGTTGTCACTTGCTCGGCCCCTTCCTATCTGAAACCTGTGTCCTTGGCCTGTCTGACACAAACCGATGTGTTATTCGCATAGCCCGCGCACAGGTGACCCAGCTGCTGAGCAACAATTGCCGCGGTCAAACGCTCGACAGGCTTTGCGCTCCAGCCATTAAATTACGGTCCGAACGTCTGGTTTCACAGGTTTTCGCCCGGCAATCCCCTATGAGCGTCACCTTATCATCGCAGAGCTTTTGTCAAGACGCAGTGCTGACAGTGCTGCCACTCTTGGACCGGCAGAGACAGTGTCGCCGGGCATTGGCAACGCTGGATTTCGCGGGTGGCCAATTTTGCAGCGAGGAAGTCAAACACAGAGCGCCATTTTCCGAGCTAGGGCCAGTGTATTATGCACGGCGTCCGTGCCCGCACCCCAAAGAACACGAGCCGCTTGTACTATGTATGGGAGGCAAAAAAGGCGCACAGAACCCTGCGCGCCCCTAACTTAAATTGGTCAGTTGAACCTAGACGGCCAGACGCGCCGCGCGGGTTTTGTTGGTTTGGCTCAACTCTTCAGCGACCAAAAACGCCAGTTCTAACGACTGTGAGGCGTTCAATCGCGGATCACAGGCAGTGTGGTAACGATCTGACAAATTCTCATCCGTCACAGCCCGCACGCCGCCGGTGCACTCGGTCACGTCTTGTCCAGTCATCTCAAAATGCACGCCACCCGGCACAGTGTCTTCCGCCCGATGTATGGCGAAAAACTCTTGCACTTCACGCAATACGCTCTCAAATGGCCGAGTTTTATAACCGGAAGAGGCTTTGATGGTGTTGCCATGCATCGCATCGCAGGTCCAAACCACATTCGCGCCTTCTTGCTTGACCGTTTCGATCAAACGCGGCAAGTGATCCCCCACAGCGCCGGCACCAAAGCGTGCAATGAGTGTCAAACGCCCTGCTTCATTCTCCGGGTTTAGCTTCTCCATCAAAACCTTGAGGTCTTCGGCTGTTGTTGTCGGGCCACATTTCAGCCCTATTGGATTTTGTACACCGCGGCAGAATTCTACATGAGCGCCATCGGGTTGTCGCGTCCGATCGCCAATCCACACCATATGTCCAGATCCGGCCACATAGGTCCCGCTTGTGCTGTCCAATCGGCATAAAGCCTCTTCATACTCCAGCAAAAGCGCCTCATGGGACGTGTAAAAATCAACGGAGCTGAGCTCGGCATTTTTCTCAGAAGTAAGGCCAGCCGCCTCCATGAAGTCCAATGCATCCGAGATACGGTTCGCCATTTCGCGATAAGCCGACGCCTTTTGCGATTCGGTAAACCCTAGCGTCCACGAATGTACCTGATGGATATCGGCGTAACCGCCCTTCGAGAACGCGCGCAGAAGGTTCAAAGTGGCCGCCGCCTGCGTATAGGCTTGCAGCATCTTTTGCGGGTTGGGGAT